>JAFGNY010000285.1 GCA_016926765.1 Bacteroidales bacterium
AATCTGATCCGGCGGAGGATCAAAGAGAGTTACCGGAAGCATAAAGCCATTCTCTATACATCCCTCACCAGTTCAGGGATGCAAATGGCTTTGGCAATCACTTACACAGGCCGGGAGATCCAACCTTATTCAGTTATCGAGGAGAAAATAATCTTACTTTTACAACGTTTAAAAAATGAGAATGAAAAAGCTGTTAGGTAGTTTTTTCATTTTACTTATTCGCATCTATCAAGGGGCGATCTCACCATACCTGATGCCATCTTGCAGATACACCCCCTCCTGTTCTGTCTATGGAGTTGAAGCAATTCGTCTGCATGGTCCGTTTAAAGGAGGCTGGCTGGCCTTAAAACGGATCGCACGCTGTCATCCCTGGGGAGGGAGCGGATACGATCCGGTACCTGGAAGTGACAATGAGGAAATACGAAATACGAAATACGAACCATGATATGAAACACTTTACCTATAGTTTTCTGATCCTTTCACTGATCCTGTCTGCCCAGGAAGGATTTTGTCAGACACCGCAGGATCAGACATTTGAAATTCTGAAGAACCTTGATATTTATTCTGATGTGATCAAGGAACTCAATGCCGAATATGTCGATGAAATTCAACCCGGGAACCTAACCAAAGAGGGAATTGATGCGATGTTGTACTCCCTCGATCCCTATACGAACTTCATCCCCGAAACTGAAATTGAAGACTATAAATTTATCACAACCGGTCAGTATGGTGGGATCGGAGCACTGATTCATCAGGAGGGTGACTACGTAATCATCTCTGAACCTTATCTGGGATCTCCGGCTCAGAAAGAGGGATTGATGGCCGGCGACAAGATTCTTGAAGTGAACGGACAATCAGCTGTTGGCAGAACCTATGACGAAATCAGTGCCATTCTTAAAGGGCAGGCCGGTACGGAGGTCAGGATCAAAGTAAGGCGTGGAGAGACTGATCAGATTCTCGAGAAGACCATCACACGCGAAAACATTAAGATCGACAACATCCCCTATTATGGGATCGTTGGAGGAGATATTGCCTACATTAAGCTCACCGGTTTCATGCAGGACGCGGGAAAAGAGGTGAAACAGGCTTTTTTAAAGCTGAAAGAAAAACAACCGGTCATTGGTGTAATCATTGATCTCCGAAGCAATGGCGGCGGACTGCTCAACGAGGCTGTTGACCTGTCAAATATTTTTATCGAGCGCGGACAGGAGGTGGTGACAACAAAAGGGAAAGTAAAGGAGCAAAATCGTACACACAAAACGTTGTATCCACCTGTCGACCTCAAGATACCACTGGCGGTTCTGACAGACAACCAGAGTGCTTCTGCCAGTGAAATTTTTGCCGGAGCGATGCAGGATCTCGATCGCGGAGTGATTATCGGTCAGCGAACATTCGGGAAGGGACTGGTACAAAATGTTGTTCCGCTCAGCTACAACGCCCAATTGAAGATCACGGTAGCCAAATACTACATTCCGAGTGGCCGCTGCATCCAGGCCATTGACTATAGCCACAAAGACAACAATGGCTATTCAACTAAGATCCCGGATTCCCTTATCAGGGAGTTTCCTACGAAGAATGGAAGAAAGGTCTACGACGGGGGAGGCATCTCTCCGGATGTCTTTGTGACACCCAGAAGATTTAGCCAGCTTGCTCTCACGCTTTACGGGAATTATCTCATTTTTGATTATGCCACACACTTCAGGCAGGCTCATCCAGAGATTGCTCCGGTCAGTGAGTTTAACATTTCGGATACGATTTATGCCGACTTCCTTTCCTTCATTGCAGACAAGGACTATTCCTATACCACTAGAAGTGAACAGGCTCTTGAACGGCTGAAAAGTGAAGCCGAACGGGAGCACTATCTCAGTGCTATCGAAAAGGAGTATGATGAACTGAAACAACATATGATCCGTGATAAAGAAGCTGATATCAAAAAATATGAAGAGCAGATCCGCGAATTGCTTCGCGCAGAGATTGTTTCCAGGTACTATTACCAAAGGGGAAAAGTAGAATCCTCCCTCACCAATGATCCAGAACTTGAACGGGCAATTGAAATTCTGCATCAACCATCAACCTACGTTGCCATCCTGCAAGGGACCTGGGTTGATCCATCAAAAAATCAAGATCAGGAACAAGATGATCAGGAAGCCACAGATGAACCAACTGAACCACTAACAGAATAATAATTTCGTATGAAATACAAATCTATTCTATTGATTGCCATAGGGATGCTAATCAGCACCTCGCTATGGGCCGACAAACCGGCTTACCGCATCTTTACCGCTAAAGGAAAAAAAAGCTCCTATAAAGAGCTGCTCAAAGATGCCAGTACGGTGCAAGTAGTCTTTTTCGGAGAGTTACACGACAATCCGATTTGTCACTGGCTTGAGTTTGAAGTCACCAAAGATCTCTTTGATATCAAGCAGGATCAACTGATCCTCGCTGCCGAGATGTTTGAACGCGACAACCAGTTGCTGCTTGATGAATACACGGGAAAGTTTATCCGAAAGAAGGATTTTGAAAAGGAGGCAAAGTTATGGCCAAACTATTCAACCGATTATGCTCCGCTTGTTGACTTTGCCCGGGAACATCACCTGAAATTCGTCGCCACCAATATCCCACGCCGTTATGCAGCACGGGTTAACCTTAACGGATTTGAAGGACTCGACAGCATCAATGCTTACCAGCGGGGGATGATTGCTCCGCTTCCCATCAAGTACGACTCCACCCTGCATTGCTACAAAGCCATGAAAGAGATGTTCAATGAAAGTGGCATGATGCATCAGACAATGAATCTTGCTGAAGCTCAGGCGATAAAAGATGCAACAATGGGATATTTTATCTATAAAAACCTGGAAGAGAATGGACTGATCCTCCATTTCAACGGCGCTTATCACAGCGAGAACTATGAAGGAACTGTGTGGTATCTGAAGGATTTCGCCCGTAAATTTCCATTCGACACAACAATCCTGACTATCACCTGCATTGAACAGGATGACCTTAGTGAACTCTCTGAAGAACATCTCGGAAAAGCTGATTACATCATTTGTATCCCCACTTCGATGACCAAGACCCAATAAAAAACAGAGGCATCTTTGTTTCAGGCAAAGGTATAATAGGCATTGATCAGAAAATTCCAGGCAGTCACCACAATAGTAGCGGTTAATTTGGAAAGATAGAAATTGACCTTCAGCTTTCCCGACATCGCCCATACGATGGCGCTGTTGATTCCCAATCCAATCAGGGCAATAACAAAAAACCTGGAAAACTCCATGATGACATTCGGGTTAGTACTCTCAAATGTCCAGATCCTGTTTAGGAAATAGTTTGTGGTGGCGGCAATCGAAAACCCGATGCCGTTGGCAATATATTTTTGAATTTTCAGGTATTCCTTGCAAACAAAGGTGATAGAAAAATCAACCAGGACGCCTGAGAATCCAACAATCCCAAACTTCACAAACTTCAGCAGGAAGGAGGTAGAAAGAAATTCTTCCATAGGGGCATTCTAAAGCTGTATCAGCAAAACCTGGTTCTTCTCGTTACGGATCACCTCTACCGTGATGGTTTGACCATGTTTCAATTTTGAAAGACGCGCCATGTATTCATAGATATTTTCCACTTTCATCCCATTGATCGAGATGATGATATCCCCTTTCTGCATGCCTCCCAGGTCGGCAGGTTTGCCGTTGGTAACACCATCCACACGCAATCCTTTTTTCTCTGATCCTGCAAAATCGGGCATAATACCGAGGGTGACTTTCAGCTTTCTGCCGGTACGTCCGGCCGCTACTTTGCTGCCGGATTCACGGAATGTCAGGGATTTCGGGGCTCCGGCAACAGCTTCAATGACAGCAGCGGCAAACTCACCAATTGTGGCTTCCGAGGCAAAATCGAGTTTATCGGTGTCATCAAAGGGGGTGTGATAATCCATATGGACGCCGGTATTAAAATAAAACACAGGAATGTTGGCCGCATAGAAGGATGCGTGATCTGAAGGGCCGTATCCATCGGCAGAATGAATGACCTTAAATGGAAGATCCTTCTCATGTAACAGGAGAATGGAGTCAGCTTCTGAAGAGGTTCCTGTTCCGCTGACAGAGATCTCATTTTTCTCTTGATCGAACCGGCCAATCATATCGAAGTTAAACATAGCAACGATCGATTTTTGTGGAACCGGAGGATTGTCGACAAAAAATTTCGATCCAAGCAGTCCCATCTCTTCCGCACTGAAAGAGACGAAAATGATACTCCGTGCCGGCGCGCTCACGGCAGCCAGAGCTTTAGCAAGTTCCATCACCATGGCGGTACCGGAGGCGTTGTCATCAGCTCCATTGTGGATCGCAATCGTATCCGGCATCCTGGATCCCGAATTTGGCCCGCCTATTCCCAGGTGGTCGTAATGAGCTCCCACAACCAGGTATTGATCACATAATACAGGATCGGAACCTTTGATGAATCCGACCACGTTAGCTGTTTGTTGTTTCTCCTGGTGAACATCCGTTTGGGCATCAAGGATCCCCACTTTAATGGGAAATGAAACCGGTTTTTTCTTCCCGGTGATCAAAGCTTCCAGGCTGTCGGCAGAGAATCCGCTGGAAATAAGAATGTTATCGGCAAGGTTCCGCGTGATATGGATCACTGGGATTCCGGCTGTAACTTCGTTGTTTTCGACTACAAGCGGCATAAGCTTATCCTCCTTTTCCATGCTTGCCGGAGTCACCAGCAGAACGCCGGCAGCTCCCTGATCCTTGGCTGTCAGCACCTTACTCCGGATATCACTGAATGGAATAAAGGCACTTTCAGAATTGTCGGGCTCAGGATCGGCGCGGAAAAACATCACCCACTTCCCCTCTACATCCAAATCTTCATAATCATTCCACTGAAGAGAGTCCTGATGAAGGTCAAAGCCAAATCCTGTAAACACTATAGGGGCATTCACCGCGTGTGAAGAAGAAAAAGCCAGAGGGATAAAATCTTTATTCAGCTCAAAAGCTGACCCGTCAAATGAAAGATGGTTGTTCTCCCCCAGGCGGACTCCTGTTACAACGTAAAAAAATTGAAACCCATTCTCTGCGAGGGGAGTCAACCCAGCTTTCAGAAAGGCATCAAGAATATACTGTGCGGCAACATCTGCTTCAGGCGTTCCCGGTTTTCTCCCTTTCAGGGAATCAGATGCCAGAAAGTTCACATCCTTTTGGAGATCTGCCGGGGAGATTTTTACCGTTTGCTGAGCAAAGGAGGAAATGGCCAGCACAAGGCTCAGGAAGGTAATAAGATACGTGTTCATTGAATATAATTTAAGTTATAAGGCATGAGACATAAGCCATGAGGCATGAGTTTTTTTTAATCGTAAATCAAAGTATGGTTCCTCCACCTACTACCACATCGCCCTGATAGAATACAGCACTCTGGCCGGGTGTGATCGCATCGTTTGGATGGAAGAACGTTCCTTTTACAATTCCATTGTTTTCAGGTTCTATCTTAGCTTCACGCTCTCTCTGAGCTGACCTGATCTTACATGTCACCTCCATGGATACCGTTAGTTTCTCCACCGAGATCCAGTTGATGTCCTTGACAAAAAAAGTGGTCTCATAGGTCTCCTCTTTCGTCCCGACAACCACACGATTCCCTTCCGGATCGATCCTGACGACATAGAGGGGTTCTGAATAGGCAATCCCCAATCCCTTGCGCTGACCGATGGTGTAATTCCAAAAGCCGTTATGGCTTCCGAGCAGTGTCCCGTCAGTCAGTACGATTTCCCCCGGAGTTGCCGGCATCTCCAGCAATTCTTTATAATCTCCTCCGTAAAAATCCTGGCTTTCTGCCTTTTCTACTGCCTGAATTCCTGCCTGGCGTGCGATCTCCCTCACTTCTGCCTTAGTAAAACCACCTAGGGGAAAGACGATCTTGCTCAACTGTTCCTGGGAAAGCCGGTGAACAAAATAGGTCTGATCTTTTTTAGTGTCAACCCCTTTCCGCAGAAGGTATCTGCCGAAGTGTTCATCATAGCTTACTCGGGCATAATGTCCGGTAGCGAAAAAGTCATACGCCAGCCCTCCCTTCTTTGCCAGTAAGGGAAGTAATCCGAATTTAATTAACTGATTACATCTTACACACGGATTAGGTGTACGTCCGGAGAGGTATTCAATTTTGAAATAATTCAATACCGACTCTTTGTACTCAGTAGCGCAATCGATCACATGATAAGGAATATCGAGCCATGCGGCAATCTCTCTTGCCTCCCTGATCTCTTCCTCTTCATCGGGGCCGTAACAGGCATGCTTACCCGAAACCGAAAAGCTTCCGTCCCAGATGGACATGGTTACACCGATTACATCGTACCCATCCTTCTTCAGCAAAAATGCAGCTACTGACGAATCCACTCCGCCACTCAATCCAACCAAAACTTTTTTCTTCTCTTTCACCAGGAAACCATCATATATCTTAAAACCTGAATGCAAAGATAGAAGAACCCGGTGAAATTAACAGCAGAAATGACGAATGGTGTCAATCAGGCCCGTCAGTCAAGGATGATCATTTTCTTAACCAACACCCTTTGGTTCGTACAAAGATAGCAAAAATAGATTCCTGCCGGGAGATCACCAGCGTGGAACCGAACAATATATTCTCCAGGATCCTTTATCTGATCAACCAGCGTTGTGATTACATTCCCGAAAAGATCCGTAACGGAAAGAGTCACATGGCCACGTTCAGTGAGACCAAATCTGATTGTTGTTGAGTTGATAAACGGATTCGGATAATTTTGTTCCAGGCCGGAGGAAAGCTGTGGTTCGCCAGATACAGCAGTAACGGGATCACACTCACTGAATTGGACGCCATCGAGCCAGAGAGTGAAGCCATAATCCCAGGTATCAGCCCAGAATTCTAGGTAATTGACCTGATTCCAATTCATATCTCCAACCGCAGATCGTTGAAATGTTGTATTTCCTGCAAGCGGAAACTGATACCTTTTCCACACTTCATGAGCCTGGTTCAACAGGTTAGCGGAAGCCGAATAACGAATGTAATTTCCCTCCCTGTCCCCTATCCGGACCTGAAAGTACTGGAAACCGTAAGGAATGAATTTAAGGGTTTTAACCCAGAAATAAAGGGTATCTTCATCGTTCAATCCCCAAACGGACAGGGAATCGCCGGAAGGCCGGTAGTTCAGTGCGACATACCATCCGCGTGAGGTGACAAACTTCACCGAGGCCTCTCCAACCATCTTGTCCTCTGTATCAAAATAGAGACTATCGGCGAACTTTACAGGGGCCGGGTAGCCTGTTTCAGGGTATCCATACCAAGTGGAGGGAGGCTCCGCCATATCACAGGGAGGTTCCACCTGAGCTGCAACCTCAGGAGACGGTTGTACCGGCCACCAATGAACCTCTCCTTTTGCAGGATTATCGTATTTGTCAAAGATCTTTTCAGAGATCAAAGAGGTATCACCCGGGATCCAGGTATTGTCGATCGCATAGATGCCGTAAGAAGAATTATTGGAAATATGAAATACGGTTGGGAACCGGAACGTATTTCCGCTGATTGTATCCAGGTCGGATTGACCGTCGAAAAAGATACTGGCATCACGGCTGAAATCGAATGCATTCCCTATGGCAACCAGGTGTTCTGTCTTACTTGCCGAGAGTGCTAAGGTGTTTCCGTCAAAGAGGTTATTGTGGATGAAATAGTCGTGAGAATACTGATTTGAATAGCCTGTGATCGGGGATCCTTCCCAGAGTTCGATCCCGGTTGGGTTATCCTGAATGATGTTGCCGGTGATGGTATTTTCAAACCCTCTGTCAATCGCTATCCCCGACTGAAAATTCCCGATGATCTCGTTGCTGTCGACCAGCGTGTTGAATGAATAGCCCAACCAGAATCCATAGTGGCTGTAATTGCAATTGTTATGCAGATAGGTATTTCCATCAGCAAAGGTAGCTTCGATCGCATTATGGGGGGAATACGAACATTCATTGTACCCAAAATAGTTGTTATTGGGAATGTTTGAATGCTGGTATTGTCCGAGGAAAACGCCATCGCCGGAATAGGAAAGATCGTTGTATTCGACGACATTTTCATTGGACACAAGCATCAGCAGGGCTGCACAGTCGCTGGGATCTGTATAAGGCCGGTTGACATGCGAGCAGTTATTCTGATAAATATGACAGGTATCCGTCCAGTACATTCGGATTCCAAATGAAGTATTCCAGGAGAAGTCGTTTTCAGAAACCCTGATACTGTCGCAGTGATAAAGTGCCACCCCGTCATTCTGAAGCGTCATGGTGTTCTCGTATATATTTGCGGACCGGCTCTGGTAAATCAACACGCCGCCGCCCAGCGCCTGAGTGTAGTCTGTCCAGATGCTGATCCAGCCCGATGAATCCACTTTGTTTCCGGAGAACACATTCCCGTTGATGGTGATGTGATGGGAATTCATGATATGAACAGCGTAAAAATAATCGTGTACAGAATCGAAATTTTTGATGACCACATGATCCGAGTTGATGATCTTGATCATGTAACCCTGATCATTCAGCCCATTTACGTAACAGCTATCTCCGTCGAGGATGACATCATGAACATTGTTGAGCTGTATAACCCCATCGGCAGGAGCATCGGAAAAGGAATATTCTCCTGCAATAAATTTGATGTTCGAATTACTCTGGATCTGCATATTGTCCGTAATCGGGATGTATGTCTGTCCTGATGACATCATACTGATCAGACCCATGAAAACCAGAAATAAACCTGCTTTTTTCACGATTGAAATTTTTTAAACGAATTTACTAAAAATTGTATTCACCGATAAGATGTGAATATCTTCAGGATAAGAAGTTGCTTCTGATCTGATCTTCCCGTATCTTTATAGGCTGAATTTCATCATCTGTGGTTAATCGGTCCCTGAAATACTTCTCATTTGTTGCTTTATCTATTTCCATTGCAGCACTTTTTCTTACATCAGGATGTAGGAAGACCATTGAAGTAAGGGACCCCGGAATTGGAAGTATGGATGATTTGAATGTCCATCCCAGTTTTGACTGGCAGACAACCAAGGAGGTGGATCTGATCATTTTAACTGACTTTCCTTCACTTCCTGCAGGAGCCATCTCAAGGGTATCCGTATACCTGGGTGATCCTGCCAGTGGCGGGAAACTGATGAAACAGGGGGCTGTCGGGGTCAATTTCACGTTCAAGGCCAAGTTACGTGTGTCAACAGCGGTTCCGACACTGTTTATACGAATTTTAACCGTTACAGGGTATTCTGAGACGGTAGAGGTAGCTGTGGAAAACACCATCAATTACACCTTTACTGAACCAGTCAGTAAAAAATCCTCCCTTGGTCCGGTGGATGAGCCTGGTTGCGAATCAGGATGCGATGTCTGGCTGACAGGTTCGGGTAATACAGTCGTTGACGACGGACAGGTTTTCTGTATTACGGATAGTTATTCGGGACATGTCTCCATCAAATTCGGCACACTAAAAATTTGCGGAACATTCTCGGGCACAATCAGTATGGGGCAGGAAGAAAAACCCTGTCAGCTCATTGTGACCTCGACTGCCTCGGCTGACATCACGACTCTTACCATGACCCGGGAGTGTTCATTGTGGGTTTACGGGACTGCCACGATTGGATCCATCTCCATGATTTATAATGCCTTCTTGCAGAATTATGGGACGATCATCATCAACAATAACTTCTCTCATCCCAACCTGATCCGGAATTTTGGAGTACTGTCAATCAATGGAAACTATCTCATCAACGGAACAGCAAGTGAGCTGGAAAACCTGGGAACAATATCTGTAAACAGCGACTGGGATGTAGCAGGGTATGTGGATAACTATGGAACGATTGAGGTATTCGGGAATGTCGACTTCCATGGAAAAACCGTATACAACAGATGCAAAATTATCGGGTATCAGCAGATTGTATTCAACACGATGGTTTATCAGTCAGATAATGGATATATCCAGTCGAACATGGAGGCAACGGTAACCAGCGGTGCTAAACTGGTTTTGAGGAACCAGTCGATGATCTCTGCTCCCATTTTCGTTACCAACAGTAACATTACCGGAGAAGGCTCAACCAGCGTGATCAAATGCACTGTGTCAGGCAGTATCAACGGGCCTCAGAAATTTTTAAACGGTCCCATTGAAATGTTAACCCCCGATGGGACACTTATTTCGGGAAGTTACCCTGAAAATTTCCTGGGAGGCGCTACCCTTCTTCCCCTCCAGGATGCGACTGCTTACATTCCGTCAACCTCCTGTAATCCTGAAGGAAGCGGACAACTTTCCGTCAATGATTCGGATGGCGACGGAATTACAAACTTTTTGGATGACTATCCAGCCGATGGCTCCCGCGCATTTCTCAACTGGTATCCAAGTGCTTCCTCTTTTGGCAGCTTGATTTTTGAAGACTTATGGCCTTATAAGGGTGATTATGACATGAACGACGCGGTGATCGATTACCAATTCAACGTGATCACCAATGCAAGAAATCAGGTTGTGGATATCCAGCCTAAATTTTATCTCAGAGCGGCAGGAGCTGCATTTAAAAACGGATTTGGGATTCAGCTTGACGGGATTCTCCCGGAGATGGTAGGTTCGGTGAGTGGGTACACCTATAAATTTGGGTACATCAGGTTAAATGAGAACGGAACAGAGAGTGCACAGGATCATGCTGTGATCATTGTTTGGGATAATGCTGACAACATCATCCACAGAGCCGGCGAAAGTTCCATGTTCAACACCCTTCCTGATTACCCGGCCGGTTATTCCGATTCGGTTTTTATCCACATCCATTTTGCAGAACCTCAGGACCAGTATGCCATGGGAGCCCCTCCTTACAATCCTTTTCTGATAAAAAACCTGGATAGAAGTGTGGAAATTCACATGCCGGATTACATTCCAACTTCACTGGCCAACCCTCTCTATTTTGGTTCGGGCGATGATGACTCCAATCCTGCCGAAGGGAGGTATTATAAAACCGTCAACAACCTCTTATGGGCGACCAATATCACTGAGAAATATGACTATACCTATGAAACGATTGCTATCCTTTACGGGTATAATCACTTTGCTGAATGGTGTCAGGCCAGCGGCAATTCTTACCCCGACTGGTATTTGAGTCTGGAAGGATACCAGAACGCACATACAATCTACAAAATTCCCGTTTATTGATTTTCAGTGTGATTCAACGGGCGTATTCTCCGGAATATCACGAATAAATAGATTACAGCTATCCCGACGCCGGAACCAGAGAGGATAAACATCCATTGCATTCCCAACGTGAACCAGATCAATCCGGCCACACTGCTTGCCAGAAGGGTAAAGAGACTTGCCACACTGGTAAACAAACCAATAGCAGTAGCTGTGTCTTTCCGTTCGGAAAGGTTGGTCAGCAGCGCTTTTGAGATTCCATCGGTGCATGCGGCATATAACCCATAGCCCAGAAATAGAGCCAGGAACATCCCGATGGAGCTGACCCAGCCAAATCCGAAATAGACCGCGACAAAGATCAGCAACCCGATGGTAAGCATCGTTTTAAGTCCGATTTTATCGGCCAGCCATCCTACCGGAAAAGAGAACAGGGCAAAGACCAGGTTATAGAAAATGTAGACTCCAATCATCTGAACATCCGATAATCCCTGTTCTTTCACCGCAAGGAGAAGAAATACATCGGAACTGTTGAACAGGGTAAAAAACAACAGCCCTGCCACCACCAGCCGATACCCTTTCCCAGCTTGTTTCCAATAGGAAAAATAGGAGAGAAAGTGAACCTTCGAAATCTTCCGCGTCTCTTTTTCATGTTTCCTTTCCCGGATGAAAAAGGTCATCAGGATAGCCGTCAATCCGGGCAGGAAGGCAATGAAAAAAAGCCATCGGTACTGCTCAGGATAAAAATGAAGATAAACCAGGGCTAGCGCCGGTCCGATAGCCGCTCCAAGTGTATCCATTCCCCGGTGAAATCCAAAGACCTTGCCTTTATTTTCATTTCTCGACTCATCGCTGAGAATGGCATCCCGGGCGCCTGTACGAATTCCTTTTCCCAGCCGGTCTATCGTGCGGGCAGCAAAAACCCATACGGGATAGATGAATAGCGCTATCAGTGGTTTTGAGATGGCACTGAGGGCATACCCGGCCTGAATAAATGGCAACCGCTTATGTTTCAGATCGGAGAGATTCCCGAAATACCCTTTGCTCAGCCCGGCTGTAGCTTCCGCAATCCCTTCAAGCATTCCAATCAGGAGGACAGAGAAACCAATGGAGCGCAGGTAAATAGGCATCACCGGATAAAGCATCTCGCTGGAGATATCGTTGAAAAAGCTGACAAACGATACCAACAAAACCGTGCGGGTGATGATCCGTCCCTTATCAGTCATTGACCAGTGCCTTGTATTCGTCAATCTCTGCAAAGTATTTCAGATAGCTTTGCGCTACGCCGGCTAGTTTATTGTTCCAATGCCGGGAAGCCTCCTTTGCATTGAGTGAGATGGTTTCATCGATATATCCAAGTTGTTTCAGAGTAGAGAAAGCATTCATCCGGGTTTCAAAATCCTGATTCATCGCCGTGTAGGAAATCAATTCCTTCAGATAGTCCAGTTTCCAGTGCGCAATTGCGATCTGCAGCCATTTCATCCGGATATTCTTACCCCGCCAGCCGGTTTCACCCGATGTGTGTTCCAGGTATTCGTTTACATTGGCTGGAAAATCCTTGCAGAGTCTATCCAGAGCCAGTTCGATATTCAGATAGGAACTATCGTGAAGCAATTCTTCGGCATCCTCTTTTAAGGACCAGGGGATTGGATCAAGGGTAAGCAAAACAGTTTTCCGTATTTCGGCATCAGCGTCATGCAGCGCTCTCCTGAAGAGCTCCCTGGTTCCGGGAAGCGTATCAGATGCAAGCTGGCGTAGGATCTCGGAACGCGTAAGATGAAACTGCTCATTGTCGTAACACCGGATAAGGAGATCCCTTTTTTCCCCCAGAGGAGTCAGTCTTAATGCGACAAGTGCATTGTAACGATCTGAAAGGTGGGGAGCTCTGAGAGCCTGGGCAGAGATCTCGCTAATGGATTTGTCGAACGTGATTTTTTTCAGGATATGGTTCCCCGGATCAAACAACACGAAGTCGATTTTCCTGTTTCCTGGATTAGGAATCCTGATCTCTTCCATATTCTTTTCAACCCAGGCTCTGACAGAGTCGGCTGTTCCGTCGGTATACCAAACCTGCAACCAGACGGGCATCCTGAAAAGATCTGTCAGGTCAGTTAAAGGGTGGATCTGCTCTACCCTGATAAAGGTGTTTCTCATCCCTGTTGTATCATCCAGTATGCGGTAGTTGACTGCGTAATGCGGTTCGCCCGGGCGGAGAATCCACTGATCGAAGAACCAGTTGTAGGAACGCCCGGTAACGTCATAAACAGTCCGGATGAAGTCCCGGGTTTCGACTGAACCGAAACTGAATTTCAGCAGGTACCTTTTAATCACATCGCGAAATGCGCGGTCGCCCAATACATCACGCAACATCCCCAGTACGACCGACCCCTTGTCATAGATCCTAGCCCTCCCTCCCCGGCTGCTCCAGACAGGATAATTGTTTTCCTCAGAAGCTTTGAGCGCTGCTGTTTGCTCCTGCATCACGATGTTCTCGCAATAGGATTCACCAAACACCGAACGTTCAAATAATTTGGCATAATAGGTGCCGAAACTTTCCGTAAGCCATACATCCTGCGGGGCCAGATGCCCGATACAATCACCAAACCACTGGTGAGCCAGCTCATGGGCATTCACATTGATGTAATTCCGCTGCCAGTATGCCCGGGGATCAATCAGCATATAATCCCCGAAAATCGTCGCTGTGGTGCACTCCATACCGCCATACATATAATCGATGACCGGAATCTCCCTGTAAATCGCATAGGGATAAGGAACTCCCATTTCGGCTTCAAAAAAATCAAACATCTCCGGGGTATACTGATAAGTCGTACCTACTTTATCCTCCATGCCCCTGTAATAAAGAAGTTCAAGGGGAACTCCTCCAGTGGTTTTTTCGGTTTTGAAGTCGTAATCGCTGATCCCAAGGGCAGTTGAAAAATAGGGATGATTTTGTGCCAGGCGATAATGCCAGGTGGAGGTTCCATCCCGGTTGTCTTTGACTGAAACCCTGACGCCGTTGGTAAAAACGGAAAAACCCTTATCGAATGTGATCCTGAGATCCATGGTTACACGTCCGTCCATATAGGGGAGCCATCCGAAAGGGCGGTGAGCCCAGATGGACTTTCTCTTGCCTTCCTCTCCCGGTTTCCACCCTATGAAATAAATCCCAGTAGCAATAGGGCTCGAGGTATAAACCAGCGTAAGGGTGTACTCCTCCCCTTTCCGGAGATCGGGATCCGGGTAGATAATGGTGCTTTTCCCCCTGCTACAAAACCGAACAGGGGATCCGTTAATTTGTATGCTTCCCATAGCAAATCCGGGAGTGAAAAACACGATGGAATCGGTTGAATAGCCATGAGGGAGGAACCGGATAGTCACATCGCCAATGACCTGCCAGTCAGCCGGTATGAATCGCAGGGAAGCATCAATATGCCTAAGTTCAACAGGAAGATCCGGAGGAACCGCACCGGGATCTTTGAGATAGATGACTGTCTCTTTCTGAGCCTGGATGCCGGAAATAAACAGGCTGAAGAGAAGGAGAAAAAAGACAAGGGGGGGTCTCATCGTTTCTATTTTTCTGTTCAGAGAAGGAATTTTAGTAAGTTTGCCCAACTAAATTGCCTCTGCGGATTGGCCAAAATTAATAAAAATAGTACGCAACTCCCCGTGGGTGATCACGACCCCTTTTACAGTCTGAAATCATTTATCGAAGGGGAGGAGAAAGAGCGGCAGCGGTTATCCAGGGAGTTGCACGACGGCATAGGGCAATATCTTGTATCGGTAAAGATGCAACTCGAAAGCCTGCTATATCAGGATGAGAAAGATGTTAAAGAGCAATTATCCAGAATCCGTACTGACTTCGACAAGATCGTGGAAGAGATCCGGCGTATCAGTAATAACCTGATGCCCTCCGTACTTGAGGCCTTCGGTATTGTATTCGCTATCAGGAATCTTTGTGTTGAGACCAGCGACCATACCGGTCTGAAAATCTCTCTCGACTTCAAGGGAGATTTTGAATCCCTCAATAAGACCATCAAGACCTATATTTTCAGGATTGCCCAGGAGGCGTTGAACAACATTGTGAAGCATGCCGGGGCGAAACGGGTGGAACTCTTTCTGATCAGACAGCGGGAAGAAGTCCTTTTTAAGATCCGGGATGACGGAAAGGGATTTAACCTTCAGGAGATCAAATCGGGAAGCGGACACGGAATGAATAACATGCGGGAGCGTGTCAACCTGCTCAATGGATCTATCGAAATTGACTCCCATGTCAATGCCGGGACACAGATCACCATCAACATTCCATTATTTAATTAAGCTATGGAGCCTGTCAGAATTTTTCTTGTCGACGATCATCAGCTGGTTAGGGATGGTATCAAAGCGCTTCTTGCCGGCATCCCGGATATCCATATCATCGGGGAAGCAAGCAGCGGTATTGAACTTCAGGAAGCTATCGGGCAACAGCAACCTGACATCATCCTGATGGATATCTCCCTGCCTGATACCTCGGGGATCGATCTTACCCGGAGCCTGGGTGAACGCCACCCCGGCATCAAGGTATTGATACTGAGCATGTATACAAATGAAGATTTTGTATTCAATGCCATGAAAGCCGGAGCCAGGGGGTATCTTCCAAAAAACACATCCAGAAAAGAGCTGCTGGACGCCGTTTATGCGATTCAGGGCGGACAGGAGTTTTTCAGCGATTCGATCTCGAAAGTCATCCTCAAGCGATTTCTACGGCAGGCCACCCAACCGGAGGAAGAGAATGAAGAGAGTTCACAGCCGCTGACAAGCCGTGAGCTGGAGATCCTGAAACTGTTTGCCGAAGGATACAACAACAAAGAGATCAGCACCCGGCTGGAGATCAGTATCCGGACGGTAGAATCTCATAAAAATCATATCGTAAACAAGTTAGGTTTGAAATCGACAGTGGAAATGGTCAAGTTTGCCATAAAAAACAAAATTGTTGAATTATGAAAAGCTGCATCCATATTTCAGATCTTCAGAAACACCTTCGTGCTTCAGGAAATTCAACCAAGTCCATCGGTTTCGTACCAACCATGGGAGCGTTGCATGCCGGTCATCTTTCACTGATGAAACAGTCGAAAAGTGAGAACGACATCACCGTGTGCAGCATTTTTGTGAATCCCATTCAGTTCAACAACCAGGAAGATCTTTCAGGCTACCCGCGGATGCTGGAGCAGGACTCAAAGCTGCTGCTGGATGAAGG
>JAFGNY010000286.1 GCA_016926765.1 Bacteroidales bacterium
AGTGGTAATCAGTGGACGGTCAATCACCCTGCCGAACCGTGTCTGCCGGTATAAATCTCTGGAATACAGAATCTTTCATCAACTCGCCTGTTAGGATTTCGGCAACTTTCCCGCATCCTTTGACTGTAAAATGTACAGCGTCGTAAAAATAGAGTGTGTTTTTGGGCAGCTCCCGTGCCAGGTCTGCCAGATAGATGCCTTTTTGTTTTGCTACATCCCGTGTGATATCGTTATAACGTTCGAGCCGCTGCCAATAGAGTTCGCCATTGGTTCCGTCGTGAAGGTTCATCAAAGAGAGGTCGGCTCCCGACAGCGAATCAATGCCTCCCCCGAACAGGGAAGGCTGGGTTACGAGCAGGGGCGTAATGCCATGATTGAGGCAGGAGTCCATCAGTGCATTCAGTCGTTCCCTGTAAGCAGAAAGGTAGGGCGTTTGAAGATTCAGGACGGAATCGGTATAGCGTTGAGAAAAGGTGATGTTATCCTCAGTGATTTCGGAAAAGGGTTTGTAATTATGCTGGATTTTCAGCTTCCTGGCCATCCAGCTTCGACGGATATTCACCAATAGCACAACGATCTCACTTTTTTCCAGAATTCCTTTGATCCCTTTTGAGATGAAACGCTTATCAAAATTATTCAGGTCGTACCGTTCAACATCGTTGACCCCAACCAGAAAGAGGATGAAATTGGGATGCAATTTCAGGAGATAGTCATTCAGCAGGATCTGGTGGCCGAAAGTGCTGTGGCCGTCCATGCCGGCATTGTTAACCCATAATGCCGGAATCACCTTCGACAGGGATTCTCCAAGAAGAAAAGGCCAGGTAGTGGAATCGGAAATCACATCACACTCGGTGGTGCTTCCCCCAACCGTGATCAGCGAAACCATGTTGGTGGTATCGGATGGTTTTTCGGGCCCCCGGAAACCAAGGCTGTTTTTGTTTATATAAATGACAGAATCAAGAACCGGGACGTAATTATTGTTGATAACGATATGCTGGTCCCTGGGAAGGACAATCTTATCCATCCGGAGCCTGGCCGGGAAGGGGTTGTAAATCCGTAAAACGATCTCAAGTCCGATAAAGACGGCTGCAATCAGAAAAAGCAGGTATACCAGTTTGGCTTTCATAGATTCGTTCGACAAAAATATAAAAAGATCAGGGAAATATTTATGTTGAAAGAGCGGAGAGGAACTGATGAAGGTGATCCGACATCTGAAGTTGAGATTTTTGTACTTTCGTTGTTAAAACACAAAGGATCCTGAATGGAGTTTTCCATCCTCAAAGATATTGTTATCATCCTGGGACTCTCAGTCCTTATCATCCTTCTCTTTCACCGGTTTAAGATCCCTTCTATCCTGGGATTTTTACTCACGGGCATCATCATCGGGCCTTATGGCCTCAGCCTTATCGACGCATCCCATGAAGTGGAGGTGATGGCTGAACTTGGAGTGATTTTCCTGCTGTTTGTCATCGGAATTGAATTTTCGATCAAAGGACTGATGTCTATCAAGCGGACGGTATTTCTGGGAGGTTTCCTGCAGGTGATCCTTACTATCGGAATCATCACACTGATCAGTCTCGGTTTCGGATTGCCGGTTCGGCGTGCTCTTTTCATGGGATTCCTGTTTTCATTGAGCTCTACCGCGATCGTGTTGAAACTGCTGCAGGAACGGGGTGAAATCACATCCCCTCAGGGCAGGGTAGCTGTGGGTATCCTGATATTCCAGGATGTCATTGTGGTCCCGCTGATTCTGCTGACCCCTTTACTGGCAGGTAATACCGCAGATCCCTGGATGACCTTGCTGATCCTCTTAGGAAAATTTGCCGGCATCATCATTGTCCTCTTTCTGCTGGCCCGATACATTGTTCCGAAAGTGCTTGATCTGGTGATCCGGACAAAGAACAATGAACTCTTTCTTCTGACCATCATCGTTTTTTGCTTTGCCACCGCGTGGCTCACCAACAGCATTGGATTGTCGCTGGCCCTGGGAGCTTTTTTTGCCGGACTGATCATCTCGGAATCCCCTTATAGTCATCAGGCCACAGCGAATATTCTTCCCTTCCGCGAAATATTTATCAGCTTCTTTTTTGTTTCGATCGGGATGCTGCTGGATGTACATTTCTTCTTTCAGGAGATTCTCTATATTCATTTTCTTGCCATCCTCTCTTTGTTTGCCAAGATGCTCATCATTGTCCTTGTCGTCATCATTCTTCGTTACCCGCTCCGGGTGGTTCTCCTATCGGCTCTCACCCTTTTCCAGGTAGGGGAGTTTGCATTTATCCTTTCGGCCACCGGGATTTCGGAAGGGTTGTTATCTCCGGAAAACTATCAGTATTTTCTGGCTGTCTCCATCATGTCGATGGGTGCAACACCCTTCATTATTTCCTGGTCCCCAAAAATCACCGGGTTTCTTCTGAAGCTTCCTTTGTCACAGAAGGTAAAACACAGGCTGGACTCCTTTCAGAAGGTGAAAGCGCAAAGCCACCGGCTTCCTGAAGAGATGGACGATCACCTGGTGATTATCGGTTACGGGATCAACGGAAAAAATGTGGCAAAAGCAGCGCGTGGGGCAGATATCCCATATATTGTTGCAGATCGGGATCATGATGTTTTCGAAGAGGCCCGGTCTAACAATGAAACCGTAGTTTTCGGTGATGCCACACAAGAGGTCATTCTGAGGCATCTCCATGTTTATACTGCCCGGGTGGTTGTGATAGCGATCTCTGATCCGGATGCCACCCGTATGATCGTTTCGAAGATCCGGGAACTTTCAGATACCGTTTATCTCATTGTCAGGACGAGAAATCTGAAGGAGATTGACGGGAATCTGAGGCTTGGAGCAGACGAGGTAATTCCGGAAGAGTTTGAGACCTCAATCGAAATTTTCGCCAGGGTACTGCAAAAATACCTCATACCGGAAAACGAGATTGTTGCGTTTATCGAGTCTGTTCGTGCGGATAACTACGAGATGTTAAGGGGAGTTAGTGGGGTTTTGAAGAAGGGATCGTTGCATCTTGATATTCCGCATATCCGGATTTACTCTATCCAGGTTCAGTATGAAAGCAACCGCATTGTAGGAAAAAGTGTAAAAGATTCGGGACTTCGCAGGGAATTTTGTGTCACTCTGCTTGCTATTCAGCGCGGTCAAAAATACATCACACACATTGATGCGGATACCGAAATACACAGGGATGATGTTCTTTACCTGTTAGGTACCCCGGAAAATATCACACGGGTCAGCCACTATCTGCAACATTGATAACTTTGCAATCTAACCAAAGAACATGAATACAACCATTCCTCCGTATCTTCAACGAGGCGATAAAATCGCAATCGTTTCTCCTGCCAGGAACATTCCCTTTGAAGAGGTTTTTCCGGCCATGAAACTTTTTCAGAAATGGGGACTGGAAGTGGTTCTCGGGACACATGTTTTTGGGAAGCACCATCAGTTTAGCGGAACCGATGAGCAACGGAGGCAGGATCTTCAGCAGATGCTTGATCACCCGGCGATCAGGGCAGTCGTGATGTCACGGGGAGGCTACGGGACCGTCAGGATTATTGATAAACTGGATTTTACCAAGTTCTCGCAGTATCCGAAATGGATTGTCGGATACAGCGATATCACAGTGCTTCATTCCCATATTCACCGGCATATGGGAATTCAGACACTTCATGCCACGATGCCGTATAACATCAAAGACCGGGAAATCAATGAAATAGCTGTTGAATCATTACGAAAAGCCCTCTTCGGTGAAAAAATTTCTTACTCCAAACCGTTAACCTTTTGGGATCGAACCGGATTAACCGAAGGGAAACTGGTTGGCGGAAACCTCTCCATTCTTTCTGGTTTAACAGGATCCCCCTCGGATATAGATACCCGGGAAAAGATCCTGCTTCTGGAAGATGTGGACGAATACCTCTACCATCTCGACCGGATGATGATCAGCCTGAAACGAACAGGCAAGCTGAAGGATTTGAAAGGATTGATCGTTGGGGGATTGACCGGTATGAAAGACAACGAAGTACCATTCGGGAAAAGCAGTCACGAGATCATCCGGGAAGCCGTTGAGGAGTATGACTATCCTGTTTGCTTTGACTTCCCGGCCGGACATGAAAAGCTGAATGTAGCGCTCTACCTGGGAAGGAAAGCGAAACTGGTCGTGGACAAAGAGGTTTCTCTGATATTTGAGTAATGGATGCACCCCTCCCCGACCCTCCCCTGAAGGGGAGGGAGCATGTCCCCTTTAGGGGATTTAGGGGTGATTTCACTATTTGATTTATGGCAGCAATACACGAATTGGGCAAGCAGGGCGAAGAACTCGCTGCCCGGTACCTTACGAAAAAAGGATACAAGATTTTGGAAACCAACTGGCATTTTGGCCGCAATGAACTCGATCTGATTGCAGAAGATGGCGACATCCTGGTGGTGGTGGAGGTCAAGACACGCCAGTCAAATGTGATGGGAGATCCGGAAATGGCCGTGACATGGGAGAAACAGAGAGCTATCATCCGTTCGGCAAACGCCTATGTCAGGTGGAAAAGGAGAGCTACCGAAGTCAGGTTTGACATTCTGTCTGTTCTCATCCGGGGAGAAAAGGTGAAGATCAACCACATCCCGGATGCATTTTATCCGATGGCGAGGTGATTTTGTCTTATTTTTGATTTATATTTGCATAATACAAATAGATTTTAGAAATGGTCACCTTTACAAGTACCCTCCCGGAAGAACTTTTAAGCCGGCTGCAAGAAATGGCAAAGAGACTTTCCCTCCCCAAAAATAAATTGATCGAAAAAGCACTGGAAATATATCTCGATCAATTAACCAGGGCTGAATATGTAAGATCATACAGGCAGGCGGGAATGGATGAGGATCTTCTGACCATGGCCGAAGAGGGGATGGAGGACTATCTGGAACAGATGAACACATGAAACAGGGAGAGATCTGGTATGTTGACCTTAATCCGGTAAAGGGAAGTGAGCAAAAGGGGCATCGGCCTGTTGTGATCATCAGCGGAAACTTGCTGAATACCTATCTTCCGGTGGTTATTGTCTGCCCCTTAACCACAAAAATCAAAGGATATAAAGGCAATATCATTTTGGAACCGGACGACACGAACAGGTTAGCTGAGAAATCAGAAATCATGATTTTTCATATCAGGTCTATTTCGAAGGAGAGGCTGATCCGGAAAACCGGGGAGATCACTGAGGAGAATTTAGCGGAGATCAAACACGGTTTGGACGATATTTTAAGATACTAATTCACCAGGAATTCTCCAGCGAAACAGCTGTTATGATTATCCGAAAGCAGGATCAGGTAAAATCCTTTTTGCAAGGATGTTCCGGGGATCACAATCTGCTGCTTTTCCAGAATAAATTTTTCGGCGATTTCAGAGACCTCTTTTCCTGTCACATCGAATAGTCGTATGGAGATCACTGATTCTGAAGGCAGGTTCAGCGAGATATAAATGCACTCATTTGAAAACCAACAGTTCAATCTGCCATTCTGTAATGGCGTTTCCTGAACACCCAGTGGACCTTCCCATCCGGCCATCCGGGCCATCAACCACCAGAATGCCCTCCCTTTCAGATTGCAGTTCAGGGATTTTGAATGGGCACAATAACAGCTCCAGCAAAGGTCTGAAGATGGATAGGCACTACACCATTCATCGGCCCAGTTACCTAGTAATTGGGTGCCGGAGGGATCGGAATAATAATCACAATTATCCGTAGCGAAATCAAAAAACTGTGCATCAGGGTTATAACTTTCGATGTCGGCAAAATCAAAGAGGATCTTGTTGTTGGAATTGCAGTAATCACGGATTTGTTGATTCCGTGCTTTCAGGGTTGAATAGGACCAGATATCCAAATGGCCGGTCATATAGACAAACTTAACATCCGGGTAGTTCGTTTCCAATTCCGACATCTTAGTCAGGTACACATTGATCCCATCAACCGTATTGGTTGAAACCCCTCCGCACCAAGACCATACGATGACATTCCGGTCGTTTGCCGGATCATTTAAAACCTGTCGAGTGATCTGTGCCCAGGAGGTATCTCCATTGGAACCCAGGTCCACATCGGTGCGTTCCTGGTAGGAGAGGGCACCACCAGAACCTTCGGGATTAAATGTATATGGTTCTCCAATGTGGTTTTGCAGGTTATCTATTCCACTTGTGATCTGGCTGCCATGGGAAGTGTGGCCATACCAGACTTTCATGGTGCTTTTTGCTTCATTGACATATTCCAGGGGAACCATGTTCAGATCGGTAGAGGTATGACCGATGATGATTGGCTGCTGTGAAGAGACTTTCAAAAGGCATCCTTCAAGAAACAGAATTAAAAAAAACAATTTTTGGGTCATGTCTAAAAGTTTATATACAAAGATAATCAATCGTTAAGGGGAAATCAAATTGTGTTAGTTTTCCTTACTTTTGCCGGGAATCTTTGTCATATCAATTACGCGAAATTCATGAAAAGAAGATCTCTTTTTACGATTCTGGTTTTACTTTTTTCATACCAGATTACGTTCTCCTGTACCATTATCGTTGCCGGAAAAAAAGCTACCACCGACGGATCGGTGATCGTCTCCCACTCCGACGGCGGACCCGATTGCCGTTTCCGTGTCATCCCACGGATGCACTTTCCGGAAGGCTCGATGACGCCGGTTTACTGGGGCATCCAAAACCCGCAGCAGCCTCTGGATTCCTATGGCGACACCCTGGGATTCATTCCGCAGGTGAAGGAGACCTATCAGTATATTCATTCGGCCTACAGCCACATCAATGAATTTCAGCTTGCTATCGGGGAGAGCACCATGAGCCAGAAAGAGGCGCTGCAGGTGGAAAAGGGTCACGACACCAAACAGATCATGACAGTTGAACAGGCCATGATCTTCGCATTGCAGCGCTGCAAAACCGCCCGTGAAGCTCTTACCCTGATCACCCGCCTGATGGATACCTATGGATTTCTCCCCTCCTGTGGACCCGAATCGGAATGTCTCGCTATTGCCGATCCTCATGAGGTATGGATCCTCGAACTCTTTTCCGTGGGTCCCGGCTGGCATCCTGAGAGTGGCAACCCCGGCGCTCTGTGGGCCGCCCAGCGGCTTCCCGACGATCATGTTGCCATGATCCCCAACTGGAGCATCATCGGGGAGATCAACCTGGCTGATACTGTCAACTTCAGGGCTTCTTCCAATTACCAGCAGGTGGCTATCGATCATGGCTGGTGGGATCCTGCATCAGGAAAAGAGTTTGTATGGAAGGATATCTATCCTCCGGTACCGAGGGAATGGGCCACCAGCCGCTTCTGGCTCTTCCATGCCCTCTATGCCCCAGATCTTCCCGGACTTCCCGACCGGTGGACCACCGACCCTTTCAAGGGGGATGACCAATACACACAGTTTGTGGAACCGTTATCCCTGTACCCTTTCTCCATCAGGCCCAACAAGCTGATCTCGGTGAAGGATGTGATGAATTTTCAGCGGTCTACTTTTTCCGGAACAATTTACGATAAAGAGATGGCGCCTGACTGGTACATCCCTTCCGATAGCGGAACCCTTGTCAGGAGTGTTCTCACTACGCCTTTCCCCACCATTGAGATGAGAAAGCTGTTAAATATCAACCGACG
>JAFGNY010000287.1 GCA_016926765.1 Bacteroidales bacterium
CTTGAAGCAACCGAATTCAGAATAGTTTCCAATGATTTAGAGCGTTCCCGAACACTGATGATATCACCCGGGCGAACTTCGTAGCTCGGAATATTGACCACAGCGCCATTGACAGAAATATGGCGATGGGAGATTAACTGTCGGGCCCCGCTCCGTGTTGGCGCAATCCCTAACCGATACACTATATTATCGAGTCTTGCTTCGATCAACTGAAGTAGAACTTCCCCCGTCTTTCCGCCTTTTCGGGCAGCCTTCAGGAAGGTATTTTTAAACTGCCGTTCAAGAATACCATAGGTATATTTTGCCTTTTGCTTTTCCATCAACTGGGTTCCGTATTCCGAGGATTTTGGACGACGCCGTGATTGTCCGTGCATTCCGGGAGGATAATTTTTCTTCTCGAAATATTTATCAGGTCCATAGATCGGATCTTTGAACTTTCTTGCAATCTTTGATTTCGGACCAATATATCTAGCCATAACTCTTTTTTATAATAGATCTTTTACTAGTTTCTTTTATACTCTGCGCCGTTTGGGCGGACGACACCCATTGTGCGGCAATGGGGTGATATCCATGATCTCTGAGACTTCAATTCCTGAGGTATGGATGGTACGAATGGCGGACTCTCTCCCTGCACCGGGACCTTTGATATAAACCTTGACCTTCCGCAGTCCGGCATCGTAAGCCTTTTTTGAAGCATCCTGCGCAGCCATCTGGGCTGCGTATGGCGTATTTTTTTTAGATCCCCTGAATCCCATCTTTCCGGCAGATGACCAGGAGATCACCTGTCCGGTATTGTTGGTGAGGGTTACAATCAGGTTATTGAAAGAGGCATTGATATATGCTCTCCCAATAGGATCGACTTTCACGATCCGTTTTTTTGAACTTTTTTCAGTCTTTGCCATAACCTTTATTCACTACGATTAACCTTTCGTTGCCTTCTTTTTATTGGCAACTGTCTTTTTCCTGCCCTTTCTGGTACGGGCATTATTTTTGGTACTTTGTCCGCGGACCGGCAGTCCGAGACGATGACGGATTCCCCTGTAGGATCCGATGTCCATCAACCGTTTAATGTTCATCTGAACCTCGGAACGGGCCGCGCCTTCCACTTTGAAATGGTCGTTTAGGATCGTCCGGATCGCATTCTGTTCATCATCCGTCCAGTCCTGAACTTTCTTATTCACATCCACTCCAGCCATGTCCAGTATCTTCGCTGCATTACTTCTTCCAATCCCGTAGATGTAAGTCAGCCCGATCACTCCCCGTTTCTGTTTGGGTAAATCAATACCTGCAATTCTGGCCATAATTAAACTCCTTTATTATGATTGTTAACCTTGTCTTTGTTTATATCTGGGATTCTTTTTATTGATCACAAACAGCTTTCCCTTTCTGCGAACGATCTTGCAGTCAGCTGACCGTTTCTTGATCGATGTTCTAACTTTCATGGTTACCTTTTTTACTATTGGTATCTAAATGTTATTCTTCCTTTTGTCAGGTCATAAGGCGACATTTCGATTTTCACCTTATCTCCCGGCAGTATCTTGATGTAATGCATCCTCATCTTTCCGGAGATGTGTGCCGTGATGACATGTCCGTTCTCGAGTTCCACTCTGAACATGGCGTTGCCAAGCGATTCAACGACCGTACCGTCCTGCTGGATTGAAGATTGCTTTGCCATATTATTTCAGTTGTGAGACGCAGCATGCTGCGTCTTTACGTTATATAATCCTTTCAGGTCTAAGAACTTCTTCTACGAAAGAGAAGGTCGAGAGTACCTCTGGCTCCTCTTTCCGTACGATGACTGTCAGTTCAAAATGAGCTGATGGTTGCCGGTCAGATGTCCGGATCGTCCATCCATCTGAAGCCTGAACCACATTCTTTGTCCCCAGGTTAATCATCGGTTCAATACATATCACCGTGCCATCCGTCAACTTCGCTCCCGATCCTTTTCTTCCGTAATTCGGAATATCGGGCTTTTCATGCAGTTGCCTTCCAATCCCGTGACCAACCAACTCTCGAACGACTGAATAACCAAATGATTCAACATACTCTTGTACAGCAAAACTGATATCTCCAACCCGTTTCCCGGCCTGAGCCATGCTGATGGCTCTGAAAAGGGACTCTTTGGTTCTTTGAAGAAGATCCATCACTTCCTGGTTCACCCCACCAACCGGAAAGGTGTAGGCTGAATCACCATAATAACCATGTTTGATGCATCCACAGTCGATCGACACAACATCACCATTTTTAAGAACTCTCTCTCCCGGGATCCCATGTACTACCTCCTCGTTGACCGAGATGCACAAGGTTCCCGGAAATCCGCGATACCCTTTAAATCCGGGAACCGCTCCTTCGGAACGAATAAACTCTTCCGCTATGTTATCCAGCGTTATCGTTTTAACGCCTGGTTCTATATATTTTGCGACTTCTGCCAGTGTTTTGCTGACAATGATCGCGTTTTCTTTTAATGCTTCAACCTCTTCGTTTGTCGTAACAATCATCCGGTCTCTTTTAGTTTACCCGGCCATGCTGAAAGAGGACCTGCCTTTGATCCTTCCCGACTTCGTCAACCCATCGTAATGCCGCATCAACAGGTGACTTTCGATCTGCTGCAAGGTATCGAGTACGACACCAACCAGGATCAGCAGGGATGTTCCACCATAGAACTGGGCAAATTGTGAGGTAACCCCGACAAGCCCCACCAAGGCAGGCATGATAGCAACAAATCCCAGGAAAATAGAACCCGGCAGGGTGATCCTCGACATGATATTATCAATGAACTCTGCCGTTTTCTTCCCTGGCTTCACCCCCGGGATAAATCCTCCGTTTTTCTTCATATCCTCCGCCATCTGAGTAGGGTTAATTGTAATAGCTGTATAGAAGTAAGTGAAAAAGATGATCATCAGGAAAAAGACAAAATTATACCAGAAGCTGGTGTAGTCGGTAAATACACGCGCAATCCCCGAAAGTGTTTCCGAATTGGCAAACCCGGCCAGAGTCAGCGGCAGGAACATGATCGCCTGTGCAAAGATGATCGGCATCACACCGGCTGCATTCACTTTTAACGGAATATACTGACGCACGCCGCCATACTGTTTATTCCCGACAATACGTTTCGCGTATTGAACCGGGATCCTGCGGGTTCCCTGAACCAGCAGAATCGTGACAAGGATGACAAAGACAAGGAAAGCAAGCTCCACCACAAACAGAACCAGTCCGCCTCCCTGCTGCTCCATCCGGGATACAAGTTCTCCGAAGAGAGAAAACGGCAGCCTTGCGATAATCCCGATCATGATGATCAGCGAGATCCCGTTCCCGATTCCCTTATCGGTGATCCGTTCGCCAAGCCACATAATAAACATAGATCCGGCGGTCAGAATGATGATGGAGGAGATCCCGAAGAATGAAAAGATAGAATGTGACGTAAGGTTGGGATTAAACGGCATAATCCCTTCCGGAGGCATCTGGGATACCAGGTTGGCAATGTAAGCAGGAGATTGGAAGATCAGGATGACCACGGTCAGGTACCTGGTGATCTGGTTGATCTTTTTCCTTCCGCTTTCCCCCTCCTTCTGCAATTTCTGGAAATAAGGTATCGCAAGTCCAAGCAACTGCATCACAATGGATGCTGAGATATAAGGCATGATGCCAAGAGCGAAGATAGATGCGTTGGCAAATGCACCTCCTGAGAACATGTTAAGCAAACCAAGCAATCCCTGGCTGCTTTGATTCTGGAGGTTCGCAAGCATACCGGGATCCACGCCGGGCAGTACCACATACGATCCCAGACGATAGATCAGAAGGATCCCGAGTGTGTAGAGAATCCTCTTTCTCAGGTCTTCAATCTTCCATATGTTCCGGATGGTTTGTATCAGCTTTTTCATTCAACAGAATTTAGATAGTATTTACACTCCCTCCGATATCTTCAATGATCTTTTTGGCAGTAGCAGAGAATGCATGTGCCGTTACATCGAGTTTGGTCTTCAGTTCACCCCGGCCCAGGATTTTAATCCGGTCTCTCTTGGAAGCATATCCGTTATTGATCAGGACTTCAAGATTTATCTCGTCAACCTTCAGCTTATCAGCAAGGTATTGGAGGACATCCACATTGATCCCTTTGTATTCGATCCGGTTGATATTTTTAAATCCAAATTTGGGAACCCGTCTGACAAGAGGCATCTGACCTCCTTCATTTCCCAGTTTCCGGGAATATCCTGAGCGGGATTTGGCGCCTTTGTGCCCGCGCGTGGAGGTGCCTCCCCTGCCTGATCCCTGTCCGCGTCCAACTCTCTTCGGTTTTCTCGTCGAACCTTCAGCCGGTCTTAGATTACTTAAATCCATTGCGTGTATTTTATGCGTTGTTACGTTCGGTATTTACTAATTAGGCCACCTCTTCTACCGTGACCAGGTGTTTGACCTTGGTGACCATTCCCAGGATCTGCGGTGTAGCTTCATGCTCGACCGTATGACGGATCCGTTTTAATCCCAGAGCTTCAAGGGTCTTTTTTTGCCTTTCGGGTCTGCCAATTTTACTGCGGACCTGAGTGATTCTGATTTTTGCCATCGTCTCTGATGCTTTTTATA
>JAFGNY010000288.1 GCA_016926765.1 Bacteroidales bacterium
GGAAGCCTTCTCAACAATTCGTTCCAGGGGTTCCCCCTCACTGATCGTCGCATAATTAGTGCCGGTGTAAACAGGGCGAACATCCTGCGAAGCAAGGGTCCCGGAAAAGGTTATCAGAACGGTTGCCATGGCAACAAACCGAAGCAGAATGATTCCGAAACTGGTTTGATGTTTTTTACATGATCTCATTCTTTTGGTTTATCCCTGGTCAGGTTTATATCAGGTGTTTTTAAAGCGTGAAGCTGAACGTAGTCCCTTTCCCCGGCTCGCTTTCCACGTTGATGCTGCCTCCGTGCTTCACGATGATCCGCTTCACCGTAGCCAGTCCGATCCCAGTCCCCTTAAACTCCTCATCGCTGTGCAGTCGCTGGAACGGCGTAAAAAGCTTCCCCGCCTGCAACATCTCGAACCCCACCCCGTTATCCCTTACTGATATTACCATCTTACCATCTTGCATTTCACATTTGACATCCACTTCCGGATACTCCACCTTATTGCTGTACTTGAACGCGTTGTCGATCAGGTTCTGCAAGGCGATCTGCATCAAATGTTCATCAGCCTCCACAATGATCCCTTCCTGGATCCGGCAGGTCACCTCTTTACCCGGATAGTTCTGCTGTACATCCCCGCAGATCTTTTTGGCCAGTTCACTGATGTCGCAGGGCGCTTTGGTCACTGATTGCCGGGTGATCCTGGAAAGTTTCAGCATATCCTCGATCAGCGTGTTCATCAGGAGAGTCGATCCTGTGATACGGGATAGAAGGTCTTTGCCGGCATCATCCAGCAGCTTCTCGTAATCCTCGCTCAGCATCTCACACAGCCCTTCGATCCTTCGCACTGGTGCGCGCAGGTCGTGCGAAATGGAATAGGAGAAAGCCTCCAGTTCCTGGTTGGCATCCGATAGTTTCAGGTTGGTGCCTTCCAACTCTGTGAGAACCTCAGTGATCCGTTCTTTCTGACGGCTGACCAGGTTGTATGCCTTTTTCAGCTTCCTGCGGCTGCGGATGATAAAGAATACCACGGCTAAAAGCAGCACAAATCCTGCTACCGCTGCGATCATGATGCCGGTATTCAGTCTGTTCCTGGCATGCAACAGGGCCAGTTGTTCTTCCTTTAGTATTTTCTCGCCCTCAAGCAAAGCGATCTCCCGGTCACGTTTTTCGGTTTCGTAGCTTGTTTTTATCTGTGAAAGCCGGTTGCTTTTCTCCTCGCCGAGCAGACTGTCCCTGAACAGGATATGTAACTTGTAATGTTCCAGCGCCTGTTTAAAATCTCCTTCCGCGCTGTCTGTCTCTGAGAGGAACAGATAACCATCTCTGACAGATTCCAGGGCTCCGGCTTCCTGCGCAACTTCAATCCCTCTGTTAAGATACCGGCGGGCATCAGCAAACTGCGGGCTACCGGCATCTTTTCTGTTATGAATCGCTTGTCTTGAATAAGCACATCCAATCCTTACGCATGCCAATGCTATTCCAAACCTGTATTCATATTCTTCCAGGATCTTTAATGCGGTCAGGTTATAATCCAACGCCTCCTTGAAGTTCCTCTGAAGCAGATAGATATACCCGATATTGCTTTGACATTCTGCCATCGCTTGATGATCACCAGATATTCTCTTGAGAGCCAGACTTTTTTGAAAATAATTTAGTGCTTCAGGATAATTCCCCATTCCCTCGTAGATGGCTCCCATGTTGTTGTATACATAGGCGATGGTTAGTGTATCTCCGGCTTTTACGTAAATCCGGAGAACATCCTGGTAGTATTTCAGGGCTTCTGAAAAATTCTTCTGACTTAAGTAAATCAGAGCTATGCCGAAGTAGGCGGAAGCAATGCTTTCCTGATCTCCGACTGCTTCCGCGTAACGTAGAGAGGAAAAGTAACTGTTCAGCGCTTCGGGAAAGTTGCCAAATACATAATAATGGTTTCCGATATTACTATAGAGATTGGCAAGGGATTGCTGATCGCCTGATTCTTCAAAGATCTTCTCAGCTTTTCGGTAGTTTCCGATACCTTCCCGTGCATTGCCCTGATCTGTATATGTATAACCGATCCCAGTATAGGCGAGGGCGATGCCTCGTGTAAAACCGATTTCATTACAGATCCGGATGCAGGTATCGAAATATGCCAGGGCATCTTTATAATTGCCATGAAGCCCAATGACGGTTCCCATATTCCTGTATGAGATGGCTAATCCTCGTTTATAACCCAACAGTCTCGCCAGGGCCTTTGCTTCCCGGGCACAGTACAAGGCAGAGTCATGGTTCCGGTTGTACCTGAAATTCCATGCAAGTTTATTCAATACAATGACCTTGTTAGAATCTTCAGCAACCGTTTTCAGGGCATTTTGCAGGGAATCGATTCTCGTTGGAATCTGGGCGAATGGCGATATCCCGAAGCAGAATGAGACGAGGAAAAGTGCCATGTTCAAGGGTTGAGGTTCAAGATTCAAGGTCGATTTGTCAAAAGTCAAATGTGAAATGCGAAATATATGCCATACTCTCATCCCCTCATGGACATCTTCTCCGCGTTTGAGACCTTCCTCTGTATTGATGTTGCTCATCTCATAGGAGAGGGTGGCAAGAAGCCTTACTTTGTTTGTATCCTCTTTTGAAAAGTCCAGTTCGGTTGATAGGGAATCCACAAGTTGCTGCCCTTCTTTTTGGGCATAGGTTCCCATAACCATCGCCAGAAAGAGAATGGTGAACACGACTTTAGGCATGGGAATGGAAATTAGAGAGTAAAGGTATGGATAATAGTAATTCTTTTTTAAGCGGTACAATGTTGTAAAGTTTGGGGACCGGAATAGGGGCGAAATCAGTTTTGCAGGTAGGGGATGATGATATCGTTCTTGTTTTCGCTGGTACCATCATAGGTGAGTGTAACTACCGGAATACCCGTTACCCGTTTGATCTCCTGGGTCATGGCTTCAGTGACCAGAGCCGGGCAGCAGAAAGCCGGATTGGTCTGGACAAAGAGCGAGATAGAGGGATAGTTTTCGAGAATATAGAAGATCTTCAGGATATTTTCAAACGACTCTCCGGAATGGAACGGAGAGATGTTGAACTTCGACAGGTGCTTTTCCAGCCTCAGCGGATTCACCACCGGCTTTGGTCCAAGGTATTTCTCGAAGAGTTTGTAATATTTATCCTCCATACGTTTGATGCTTGCCAGCATCACTCTATACAGGCCGCTTTCGAAATAATCCCCTCGTGCCATGGCCCGTCGGATAATATTCTCAATATTGATCTTAACCAGGTCGGTATATGGTGTCGTAATCACCTCTCCGCCGCACGCTTCAATGGTTCGGATCAACTGCTGGTTCATGATGTCATTGTCACGAACATAGAGGTCCCCGAAAATTGCTACCCCGGGCCGCTTCTCTATTTTCCGCTCAATCCGGTCAAACATCCTGATGACATCCTTGACGGTGCTATCAATCTGGCGTTTCCCCAGGAAAGCCACCTCCAGGATCAGGAGGCTTTTTCCGGTCACTTCATCAGTCTCCCCCTGATGAATTTCGTAAGGTCTGATCTTACATCCGAGTTTCCTGATCAGCCCCCCGAGGAGATAGGCAAAGTAAGCATAATAGCTGGTACCAACCGCTATTTCGAGATGGGAGAGCTGCCCCGAATAGACGGCAGCATGTTCAAATCCATGGCCATAGGCTTCCAGGAAATTTTTAATATAAAACGGGTACAATCGAAGGTTGCAGGTGATGTAGCATTTGGTCATCCACAACATAGTGTTCTCCGGTTTGAGATGGTTCTTCTCCACATAGTCGATGAAATCCTGCGCTACGATGTTCACAGGAAGGCATTGCCCGGTGTTATAGACCATGCTTTTTTTTATGGAAAGTTCACTCGATTGCAGGAGCCTGGCATCGATCCCGCTACGTTTCAGGTTGGCTACCAGCAGCGGGGCCACCAGGTTGTCCCAGCTTGGGAACAACAGGGTCTTTCCATTTATTTGGGTCTCAAGATGGGGCAGGAGTTGCAGAGATGCCACATCCGGCGCCTTCCGGTTCATGGAGGCATGATTCCTGAATGCCCGGATCGCAGCCTCAATCCGGGTTTCATAGCCTACGTTCGAATCGTGTTCATCAATCTGAAGGATAAGGTAAGGTTTCTTATACTGGTTCATCAGCTTCTTAAAGTAATCCAGGATGAAGGCATCCGGAGCACATTTGAAGGCTGTGATCAGCACGGGATAGAGATTTGGCGTTGCAGCAGCAAGCCTGGCGGTTTCAAGAATGCTGGCTGCATAATACCAGGGGATGGCCTGCAGTAACGTCTCATTCTCACCGGGGGCTACTTCCTCAGGTTTGATCATATCCTGGTAAAAGGCATCGGTTCCCATCCGGGCAAAGATCTCCGGAATTCCTTTGTTCATCGACTTCGCGAGTACAACATAAGGTCTGCCAAGTAATAGCACCGATACAGGCGTATCCTGTTTGAATGATCGTTTAAAGAGCGAACCGAGTTCTCTCTTCTGGGAATTGGAAAATCGGAGCGCCTCTTCATAAGCAGCTTTCACTTTTCCGCTGGAAGAGACAGAGCCCAGGAAAGGTGAGAGGGCTTCGGTGAGTTGCCTGACTATATACCTGTTTCCTTTCATGAAATTCAACAAAGGGGAGATCATCTTCCCGGGAATCCGTTTATCTTTCAGACTGGTAACAAGAGATGCTGAGAATTGGGTGTAATAACAAAAATACCTGTCAGAGCCTTCTGCTTTATTCCGGGTCTCAAACGAGATGGGGAAAAAGATGAAATCTGCCCGTTCAGCCAGGTACGCAACGTGTCCGTACATCGAATCGATGGGGGCACAGAATTCAGCTCCGGCAATCCGTTTGCCTTCTTTGAGCGGATCAAGGTATTGTTCGCTGGTGATTACCCGCAGCGATAAGTTCTCAAAGAAGCGTTTCCAGAGCAACAGGTCATCAAAGAGATGCAAGGTGGCTGGGAGACCAATGGTTGTTGCATCGACGGGTGAGCGACCGGGTGGTGTTCGCAGTACCCTGGTTCTCTCTTTCATCAGGTTGAAGACGGTTGAAGCGGGGTCTACATGCTTTTTTGTGGCATAGTCGCGACCGCACAGGAATCCGTAAGCGACCTCTTCTCCCTGAATCGTTGTCAGACTGATGTGGCAATGGTTTGTGCATAGGGTGCATGTCTCCGAGTGGATTCTGATGGACTCTTGATACAGGCCGATTCCCCGGAAACCTGTTTTGGCGGGAGGCTCTTCACAAAGCATGAGCGCAACGCCAAGCGCTCCTGTCAGGTGACAATAGGGTGAAACAAAGATTTTTTTCCCGATCCGCTGTTCAAAGGCTGCAACAAGGGACCTGTTTTTTGCTGTTGCCCCCTGGAAACAGACATGATCACCGATTGATCCTTCAATCCCCACTTTCTTCAGGTAGTTTTCCATCACCGAATGGAGCGTCGTTGCCAGGATCTCGTCAGCCGTGTATCCTTCGTTCAGGAGTTGATTGGTATCCCGTTCCATGAATACCGTGCACCGGTCACTCGCGAGAGGCGCTGCGACGCCATCCGTCCGCCGGGCATAGTGGGGGAGCGGACAATTCAGTTTTCGTGCCTGTTCTTCAATGAAGCTGCCGGTACCAGCCGCACACACCGAATTCATTTGTGAAAAGGTCACTATCCCGTCCTGCATCAGGGTGAACTTTGAATCCTGTCCCCCGATCTCGATGATCGTATCGGTTTTTGGATTTAACGTATAGGCAGCTTTGGCATGCGTGGTAATTTCATCGATGATAAGATCAGCCTGGATGATTTTTCCGATAAAATTCCTCCCCGAACCAGTCGTCCCGGCTCCTTTGAAAAGAATCCTGATATGCTCTCTTTTAGTGAGATCATCAATTGCTTCAAAAATCAGCTTCACCGCCTCTATCGGCTTCCCGGCAGTATACGTGTAAAAACCAGCTAATGGAATGGCCTCGTTATCGATCAGGATTGCTTTGGTGCTTGTAGAGCCGATATCGATCCCAAGAAACGCTTCCGCTTCATGGATTACAGCAGGTCTCAAATAGAGATCCACCTGTACATCTGCCGGATGAGTTCCGGCAACAGATCTGAAATTCCAGGAATTCTCACTCGAAAAATCCGGATAGTCAGATAACTTGAGTTTAAGCGGTGGATGGTAGTAAGATTTTTTGTGGTGATCCGGGAGAAGAATTTCATCCAGGGAACTAATCCGCGAATTTCCTGAAGGGCTCTGCCATTTTCCGGTAGAGATAGGATTCTCCTCCAGCCACAGATAACAGGCTCCTAAGGCGCCCATCAGATGGGAGTGTTCATGAACCTGCAAAGGAATTCCCAGTTGCTGTTCCAGATGCCTGATTACGGCAGCATTACGAGAGACTCCTCCCGTAAAGAAGATAGGGGATAAGGGAGGCTCCTGGTTGAACAACGTATCCACGATATTTTTCGCCAATCCTTTGCAGAGGCTGTCGCAGATGGCTGCCAGCGAATAGCCGCGTTGCTGGGCATGGATCAGGTCAGTTTTGGCGAATACTGAACATCGTGAAGCAATATCGGGGACTGAGTCGTTGTTTCTTTGTGCTGTTTCACATAGCTCCTCGATCCCCGAAAGATTCAGCCGGAAAGCCTGCTGATCGAGGAAACTTCCGGTTCCAGCCGCGCAGGACGAGTTGGATCTGACCGATTCAAACTCTCCTGTTTCATCAAACCTGATCACCATGAACTTCTCCGCACCCACAAGCAGCAGGCTTCTCGCTTCCGGAGAGAGTGTTTTTAGCCCCCGGATATCAGCTACCTGATGGTTGTACATGCGTACGACTTCCGGATCCAGCCAGGCAGATTTGCAACA
>JAFGNY010000039.1 GCA_016926765.1 Bacteroidales bacterium
CTGCGACATTGGATAATCTTTCTGTGTAATTCATAGATTAAGGATTGGTTATTAGTTGATTATTACTATTTTGTTATGAGGTCATGGGGTCATGAGGTCATGAGGTCATGAGGTCATGAGGTCATGAAAATCGTCTTTCGTTCTTCGTATGTCACCAGTTCGGTTTGCGTTTTTCCAGGAAGGCGGTCATCCCTTCTCCTGATTCACCATTCCCGAAAAGGAGTGCAAATTGGTCGGCTTCGTAACGACAGGCTGCATCAAAGTCCATTTGGATTCCTTTTCGGATGACCTCTTTGGCTTTCTTCACGGCCAGGGATCCCTTGGATGCGATCCGCCCGGCCAACGCTTTGGCTTCGGGGAGCAGTTCTTCCGGCTCGGTCACTTTTTGAACGAGCCCCATCCGCAAAGCATCATCGGCAGTGATCATATCTCCCGTAACGATCATAAACAGGGCATTGGATATCCCTGCAATCCGTGAAAGACGCTGAGTGCCGGCATAACCCGGGATCAGTCCGAGGCTCACTTCAGGCTGACTGAATTTAGCCTTGTTGCTGGCAATTCTGAAATCACAGGCCATCGCCAGTTCGCAACCTCCTCCAAGCGCAAATCCATTCACCGCTGCAATCACAGGGATGGGGAAGTTCTCGATCCGTTGAAAGGTATCCTGACCGGTCAGCGAAAAACTCCTGGCATGGTTATAGTCCATCTCCGACATCTCAGCGATATCGGCGCCTGCGACAAAGGCTTTATCTACACCCGTCAATATCACCACTTTAATCGATAAATCCTTCTCCAACAAATCAAGAGTATGGTTCATCTCGACGAAAAATTGTGAATTCAGGGCATTGAGTACCTGGGGACGATGGATGGTAATGGTAGCAATACCTTGATCTACGTCCAGTTTAAGAATTTCATATTCCATTCGGCTGGGTATTTTAATGATTTATCTGTGAAAGGATAAACAAATATAAAAAAAAGTCTGCATCTTTGTCTAAACTCCAAAAATATTCAAAATGGCTCTTGTTTTAACACGGCAGGATGTAATTCAGGTCCTCTCCATGAAAGATTGCATGGTGGCAGTGGAAAATGCCTTTGTAGAACTGGTTAAAGGAACGGCCGATCTCCCTCTGAGAATCCCTATTAAATCCCCGGACGGTCTATCCCTGTATATGCCGGCTTATCTCCGTGAGATGAAAGCGCTTGCATGCAAAGTTGTTGCCGTTTATAAGGATAACCCATCCCGTTTTAATCTTCCGACCACTATCGGTAAAGTGTTGCTTCAGAATCCTGAAACGGGAGAAGTCATCTGTATCATGGATGGCGGGTACCTTACGGCTGTTCGTACCGGCGCGGCCAGTGGGGTTGCCACGAAATATCTGGCCATTGACGGCCGTGAATTAACGGTGGGTGTATTTGGAGCAGGAGTACAGGCACAAACCCAGCTGTGGGCTGTGACAGAGGCCCGCAAGGTGAAGCACGCCCTGGTATTTGACAAGGATGAATCCGCCTCCCGGAAATTTGCCGATACAATGGGGGCGAAACTGGGCATTGATATCGGCATTGCGAAATCGGCAGAGGAGGCGCTTGAGACAGAAATCATTATTACAGCTACCTCTTCTCCAACGCCTCTTTTTAACGGGTCCCTGGTAAAACCCGGAACCCATATCAACGGTATCGGGAGCCATACACCCAATGCCAGAGAACTCGATACCGAAATCATCAAACGTTCAAAGTTCATCGGCGATAGCAGGGACGCCTGTTTTAAAGAGGCAGGCGACATCATGATCCCGCTGCAGGAAGGCGCTATCACGGAAACTCATTTCTATGCCGAACTGGGAGAGATCATCACGAAAAAATTACCCGGACGGTTATCTGACGATGAGATCACTCTGTTCAAATCGAATGGCCTTGCTATCCAGGATGCCGCAACCGCAAAACTTGTCTACGACAAAGCATTAGAGATGGGGGTGGGGAGGGAGATCGATCTGTAAGACGTGAGACGTGAGACGTGAAATGTGAGACGTGAAATGTGAGACGTGAGACATAAGACGTGAGACGATTATCACCTCATGACCTCATGACCTCATGACCTCATGACTAAAACAAAAACCATGCGCCGCACAAAAATCATTGCAACCATCGGGCCAGCCAGCCAATCCCCCGAAATGATCCGTCAGTTGATCCTTGCAGGAATGGATGTTGCCCGTCTGAACTTCTCCCATGGCAGCTATGAGGACCATGCGAAAGTGATCAGAAATCTTCGCAAGATCAGCGCCGAATTGGATAAGCCTGTCACAATCCTGCAAGATCTCCAGGGACCAAAGATCCGGGTCGGGATCCTCCCGGCCGGAGAGATGGAACTGCACAAAGGAGCTTTCATGAAACTGGTTCCTGAAGGGATCTATTCCGGTTCACCAGAAGAAATCCCTATCGATTATCCCTATACGGCCGAGGAAGCACAGCCCGGGATGCAGGTCTTGCTCGACGACGGACTGCTGGAGATGAAAGTTCAAGGGATTGAAGCCGAAACGGTTATCTGTGAAGTCATGGAAGGAGGAACCCTGAAGCAACGGAAAGGAGTGAATTTCCCCAACCTGAACCTGAAGCTTCCATCCCTCACAGAAAAAGACAAACGGGATCTTGAATTTGGCATCGGGCAGGATGTAGACTGGATTTCGTTGAGTTTTGTCAGAAACGCGCAGGATGTCAGGGAACTCAAACAGCTCATCATGAGTCATGGCGTGGTAAAACCTGTGATTGCAAAAATTGAGAAACCACAGGCCATTGAACATCTCAACGAGATCGTTGAGGAAGTTCAGGGGATCATGGTAGCCCGTGGAGATCTGGGAGTGGAAATGAGTCCTGAACGGGTCCCTATGCTTCAAAAATCGATCATCGAATTATGCAATCGCATCGGGATTCCCGTGATCACAGCCACCCAGATGCTGGAAAGCATGATGCATGAAGCGCGTCCCACACGGGCTGAAGCATCGGATGTTGCCAATGCGATCATCGATGGTACTGATTGTATCATGCTTTCGGGAGAGACTGCCGCCGGAAAATTTCCAGTCAAAGCGGTCGAGATCATGAACAAAATAGCTGCAGAAATCGAGGGGCAAATTGAGTTTAAAACCTATCCTGCAGAGGGGAACCAGGATATCATGGCCTTGAGCGAAGCCACTAATTCTATCGAAAAGATCACCCATCCCCATTGCATTGTAGTACATACAGCCAGCGGAAGAAGCGCCCGGTATGTCGCGGCTGAACGGCCTAAAACCCCCATCTATGCCATGACTACCAGCCTCAATGTCTATCACGGGCTGAACCTCCTATGGGGAATCATTCCGATTCTTATTTCAGAGATCTCAAGCACCTTTGAAGGGCTTGTCGGACTGGCTGAACGGACTCTGGTTGTGAGGGGATTGGCAGTGCCCGGAGATAAAATTGTCATAGTGGGTGGAATCCCGGCCGGAATCCCCGGCGGGACAAACTTCATCAAGATTCACACGATAGAATCCTGACGGATTAAAAAACAGTATAGACAATCCCGATCATGAAATGAACCGACTGGAAATTCTTCAGATCGGTAAAATCGGTTTTTGCCGTTGTAAAAAGGTATCCAACCCCCAGCCTGACACCCCAACTCGACCCTTTGTCAAAACGGATGACTGTTCCCAATTCAGGATTTAAGATGAAATTCCAGGTATTTTCATAGAAATCCATGTCCTGGATCAGCAGATGGTTTTCCTGGTAATTCCCTCCGATGCCAAGTGAAATATAGGGAGATACCAGTGATGCAGGTTTGTAGTGGTAAAAAATATCCATCTTGAAGGGAACCATATAGGTGTAATTGTAATGAGCGGCAGAAATGGCGCCCCCATCAAAATAGTAGGTTTCATAATTATCCTTCTCATAATAATTATTGTACCCCAGATGCCATCCCAAACCAAATCCATCGACCAGGAAATAACGGCCTGTGGCTGAAAAACCAAAGAAACTTGCAGGAGCAATCCATTGATTGAAATCACCAATCGGAACACTGATATTCCAGTTCAAGGAATAGTAAGAGCCAACCGGTTTTGATTGTCCGTGAACGATACCTGAACCAAACAGGATCAAAAAGAGGATGAATGCGATGAACTTTTTCATAATGGTTTCACTTAATTGGTTTGTAGCTGAGGAGTTTGCGCGAAGGCCTGGTCAACATCTCCCAACACCTGGTCAAGTGAATGATGTCCATTCAGGATTCCGCGGATGTAGGCATTGAAAACGACAGGGATGGTTTTACTAACAGGGTCGGCATGCTTCTGGTCCATGATATCGATGACCAGGGTCCCTGTCTCGTATTGATATATGTAAGTCGGATACCAGGGGTAATAATATCCCCAGTCGTACCAACCCCAGTAATCGGGAGTGTAATACCCCGGATAATTCCACCAGTAGCCTGGATAGTAATAGATCGTATTCAGCGTTTTGATCGCAACGACGTTGATGGCCAGATCCGGGTGCTGCTCTTTGTCAACCTTCGTAAATCCGCGTTGATTCATATCCTGAGCAATCCGGTCCAGAACTGCTTTGGTCGTGTCGTTTGAAATCCGGACAACAACCGTGTCGTCATCTTTGATCAGTCCAATGCTGTCGACAATGGCGAAGGTTTTAAATTCGGTAAAGTCGACCTTGGTGTCGTACATGGTCAATACAACATCCCGTTCATCCAAAAACTCCGTGTCGGATGGGTATTTATAACAGGATGTTGCGCTGAGCATTACAGCTACAAGAAGAAGAAATTGTGTTTTTGCTTTCATAGTTTTATGTTTTATTCAATCACTGCAAGGAATATCTGAATTCAGAAAAACCGGATAAACTCTTCTATTTTTTCCACCATCGCTGATGGTCCCATATAAAAAGGTGAACGCTGGTGAACTGAATCAGGGTGGATCTCCAGGATTCGCCGTGATCCATCCGAAGCCTTACCTCCTGCCTGCTCAGCGATAAATGCCATCGGTTTGCATTCGTATAATAACCGCAGTTTTCCCTGTGGTTTTTTAATCGTTCCGGGATAAAGAAAAATCCCTCCCAGAAGCATGTTCCGGTGGATATCAGCGACCATGGACCCGATATACCGTGTAATATAAGGGCGTTTTGTTGAGGGATCGTCTTCGTGGCAAAACTGAATAAACGCCTTGACGGCTTCCGGGAAATAAATATGGTTGGATTCGTTTACCGAATAGATATTTCCGTGATCCGGATACCGGATATCCGGATGTGAGAGGATGAAGAGACCGACAGAGGGATCGAGGGTGAATCCGTTTACGCCATGGCCTGTAGTATATACGAGCATGGTGGAAGAACCATAGATCACATATCCGGCCGCAACAAGATCAATTCCAGGCTGCAGCAGGTCCCCCTCTTCGGCAGGCTTTCCAAATTCGCTTTTCCTCTTGTAGATAGAGAAAATGGTTCCGATAGAAACATTTACTTCGATATTGGAGGAGCCATCCAGCGGATCGATTGCCACCACATATTTGGCTTTGTTAGAGATAGGATTATCCAGAATGATCACCTCTTCATTCTCCTCGGAAGCAATGGCTGCACACTGGCCTCCCGCTTTCAGAGCCGATATAAATTGATTGTTCGCATATACATCCAATTTCTTCTGTTGCTCCCCCTGTATGTTGTCTGTACCCTCCAGCCCAAGGATATCAGCAAGCCCCGCTTTGTTTACCTCCCGGTGGACAAACTTCGCTGCGATGCCGATGTCATTTAAAATTCGTGACAGATCGCCGGAGGCGGTGGGAAACTCTCCCTGGCGGTCAATGATAAATTCAGTCAGTGTAACCAGTTGTTTCATTGGATGATTGATCAAATAGAAGAACAACGAACGTAAGAAAAATCGTTAAAACTCAACAGCCAACCTCTCCAGCGTTCCTGTTTTGACATTGGCAACGGTATAGTGTAAGGTTTGTGAACCTGTTTTTTTAATTTTGATCACCTGGTAAGACCTGCCCGGCAATTCAATCCTTCCGGGAGCATCCGGATTTTGGCCCACCGTCAGGGAATAGGGAATGTCTGAAGTATTTTCTATCTTGTAGTAAAACCAGGTATCGTCCTCATAAAACGGGCCACTTCGTTTCAGGCAGGAGAGGACAAAGGGTTCGGCAAATTCCACTCTGCCCGCCAGTGTGTCTCCATACCATACAAGGGTTCTCCCGAGAAAGAGTGCCTCTTTCAGCTCTTTTTCATTTCTCTCCCGCGCAAAGACCAATGTCATCACTCTGTGTGAATCACCGGAAGAGGATAAAACTTCTTCCGTAGTCCCGTGGATATCTGTGTTCCCGGTCATTGCCAGGTTGTTGATCAGACACCACTCCATTACACCCGGGTAAAATACTTCATCATTATAGATTTCGATACCGTGAAGCCACCCTTTTTTTATCAGTTCGCGATGAATATCCAGCATCCTGGCTACCCCATCGGGTTGCTGAGCCACCCAACCCGGATGGTTCCACTGGATAAATGCGCCTTCCCCCACAGCCTTCCTGATGACTTCCAATAAGGTGGTATCTTCAAATGTGGTGGAATCGGGAAGGAACAGCAGGTTTAAATGTCCCGGTGGCATCTTCCGGGTAACCTCAGTACCTCGTATCAGGATTAATCCATTCCGCTCGGCATTTTTTTTGGCGATTGCAAAGGAGGAATTATCATCGGCCCTCACATAGTCCTTATGTGGCACATATTCCAGGTGATCGGTGATGGCCAGAGCATCCAGACCATCATGAATTGCTTCCCGTACCCTGAAAGTCGGCCACACTTCCCCATCAGAAAAAACAGTATGTGAATGAAAATCACACGTTAGCGTGATATAACCCGGAACCTCACCTGTTTTAATCAGCCGGCCCTGGGCAAACAGACTGCTTCCAAGCAACACAAAGAGGAGAATGAGAATTTTACTGTTCATACGAATCATTTGATAACAAGAAATATGAAGGGACGAATTTAGTCTTTTTATAGTTTCAACGCATCTTTCAGTACTTTGTATCCTGATGTACTCGCTTTCAGACTGGTACCATCTTTCATCAGAACGGCATAGCTCTCTTTGTCGTAATATTCAAGTTTATCCATGAAATCAATATTGATGATCGTTGAGCGGTGGATCCGGA
>JAFGNY010000040.1 GCA_016926765.1 Bacteroidales bacterium
GAAATTTTTCACAATATTAAAGAAAAGATTTCATTCCGGACAAATGTTTTCACTTGTTTTTTTATTATCATTTCCTTATTTTCAAGCACTTACGAGATATTCGGAGGGTCTTTCAGTGTTTCACTGATGCCAGCTTCGGTATAATTCGTAATGTATTCATTGGTCTTTTTTTATTTTTTTTCGTTTCGAAAGATGTGTTAATTTTGGCACGACCATCCCCCTTTTTACCATGTCAGGTAAGGAAGATAAAAAGCGTGCCGGAATGATTCCTGCTGACGCGAGCGATTTGGAAAAACTCATTTTATCCAATCGCGAACGGCTGAAGGAACTTACAGCGATCAATCAGACTACTTCGATTCTTAAGGAGAGTAAATCCATTCCTGAGACATTGTCACGAATCTGCCAGATTCTCCCGAAAGCCTGGCAGTATCCCAAATATACTGTTGTGCGGATCCGGTTCGATGAGATGGAATTTACCACAACCAACTTCAGGGAAACTGAATGGAAGCAGGAGCAGGTTTTTAAAACCATCGACAACCTGGTTGGTTCTCTGGAGATATTTTACCTGAAAGAGTTCCCCGCGGCGTTTGAAGGTCCTTTCCTCAAAGAAGAGAGAAATCTGATCAATACCCTCTCCAGCTTAATAGAGGGATATCTGAATGCAATCAAAGGGCGGGAGGGACGGTATGTTACCACCGAAAGGCTGAAGGAGTTGTCGGCTATTAACCAAACTACCAACATTCTCCGTACGGGTGCACCTCCTGATGAAGCGTTACACCAGATCTGTCTGATCCTTCCCAGGGCATGGCAATATCCCGAATTTACGGCCTGCCGGATCAAGTATGGAGCGATTGAATTCCATACGCCAAACTTCCGTGATACCCAGTGGAAACAGATCCAGGTTTTTGAAACGATTGATAACCAGTCGGGTTCGATTGAGATCTGTTACCTGAAAGCCTTCCCTCAGGCGTTTGAAGGCCCTTTTCTGGAGGAAGAACGCGACCTGATCATCAACCTGGCGAATCTGATTACCGGATACCTTAACTCGATCAAGGGGAAAGCAATCCTGAAAAAGACTATTTCCCGGAAGGAGGAACAGAATAAACAGGACGCAGGCGGTTTTGATGAACATTCAAGCCGGCATCTGCTGCAATCGTTTCTCAACAGGACCAACAACAACCGGGACATCTATCACGACCTGATGCCGTTTAAGGTGAGGGAGATCCTGCTGGTTGCCAACCTCTACGATGCCTACAGTATTGAAAAGGAGGGAAGGTTTTCGGAACACGTGCTCGGACAATTTTACCAGTTGAGTCTTAGTACCATGCCACGCATCACGGGGGTCTCTTCGGTGGAAGAGGTGATGGAACAACTGCATGCCAAACATTATGACCTGGTGATCATCATGATGGGGGTTGACAAACAATTCCCGGTGGAACTCAGCACACAGATCAAAAAAGAGTTCCAGTATATCCCGGTGTTTATGCTGCTAAACAGCAATACCGACCTGGCATTATTTGAAAAAGAACCCAAACGTCTGAGCTGGATTGACCGCGTGTTTGTATGGAATGGCGATACCCGGATCTTTTTTGCCATGATCAACTACCTCGAAGATAAGATCAATGTGGAGAATGATACCAGGCTGGGGATGGTTCGGGTAATCCTGCTGGTGGAGGACTCTCCGCAATATTATTCGCTCTACCTGCCGATGCTGTATAACATCGTTCTTGAGCAGACCAAACACATCATCGAGGATGTCACCACCGATGAACTTTACCGGATACTCCGGCTGAAAGCACGCCCGAAGATCCTTCTGGCTTCCACCTATGAGGAAGCCATGTACATCTTTAATAAATACAAGGAGTTCATCCTCTGCCTGATTTCGGATGTCAAGTTTAAAAAGGATGGAAAACTCAATGATACTGCCGGATTCACCCTTGTCGACCAAACCCGGAAAGAGGCCAGGGAGTTGCCGATCGTTCTTCAGTCGTCAGATGATGCCAATGCCATAAAGGCTTATGAAATAAAGGCTTCTTTCATCAATAAAAATTCGGAGACTTTATTGGTTGACTTCAGGAGTTTTATTACACACTATCTTGGATTCGGAAACTTCATCTACCGCGATAAAGAGGGAAAACAGATTGGTTTGGCGAGATCGCTTAAAGAGTTCGAAGACCGGCTGAAGACCATTCCCGAAGAGTCCCTCCTCTATCACGCACGGAAAGATCATTTTTCCCTCTGGCTTACAGCCCGCGGAGAGATCCAGGCGGCGAAGATCCTTAATCCGGCAAAGGTTACAGACTTCAAGGATGCTGCCAGCCTGCGGGAGTACCTGATCTCAGTCATCTCCCATTTCAGAAACGAACAAAGTAAGGGGAAAGTTATCCCTTTTGAAGAGAAAGCGATCACCGATGCCACCAATATTGTCAGCCTGACGGAAGGAGCGCTGGGAGGGAAAGGGCGCGGACTGGCATTTGTCAACACGCTGATCTACAATTATGACTTCTCGCGGCATGTGCCGAACATCAATATTCTTACCCCTGTGACCTCAATCGTCGGGACAGACGAATTTGAATACTTCCTTGACAGAAACAA
>JAFGNY010000289.1 GCA_016926765.1 Bacteroidales bacterium
ATGTTGCAACGATGGAGGTAATCAAGGTGGCTCCCATGGTTGCCCAGGCTGCGATAAACCAGCCGTTTAACCGTTCGTCAATCTCATAATAACCCTTTCTCTCCTGATAAATATAGTTTGGCTGTTGCAGGTATCCGGCCCCCATCAACGATGCAGTGGTAATTCCCAGCATGGGGACAGCTGCATTGAGGTATTTGGCGGTACGGATCGATTTGAGGGTCTCCCTAAACTTTCCTTCATTTCCGGGGAGGGACTGCAGCCGTATCACAGCCTGCTCAGCCTTGAAAAGCTGGTAAGGTGCTATCGGTGATAGAGCCATCCGGGCAACACCTGAAGTCAATCCGATCAGTGCAAAGACAGGTTGGTAATCTTCCTCGGCTCTATCTCCTGACATATAACCCTTATTCACTACCAAGGTCACATGATTGGCTGCACCCAGGATGCATCCGATCACTCCGGTAGTTTCAGCTTTTTTGAGCCGTTGTAACGCTTCTTTCAGGGGAGGCTGCAGCGTTTGAACGGAAGACCTTTGGGGAAAGTAAAAATTCGTGTGCTCCCCGCTTTTCATGTGTTTTTTATCAGCTGAAATTTCCCTGGGGGAAGAGCTGATGCTTTCCACCTCATTCCCGTTCCTGAAACGGATGATCTCCTGTGAATTCGACTTTATGGGGCAGAGGCTCAACAGGATGAAGCATGCCAGGAAGGATTTTCTAAGATGGATAATGGTTGTTTTCATGGCTTCTGGGTTTTACTTGTTGAAACTGGCAGGAAAGGTATCAGCGGCCGGTAGGGGAATGAAACGGAATTCTGCCAGGTTGTTTCGGCAATTGGCAGGGATTGCGTCACGTAGCGTTATCCCCATGGAATTGAGGCATTCTGCTGCTTTGATTCTGCGAAAAAACAGATTGCATTGGCTCCAATAGTTGCAAAAACTGCATAACAAACAGGGGGTAGGTGTGGTGATAACAAACCAATAAAATTTTTTTAGTTAGATATAAGTTACTGGTTGGACCATGTTAAAGAAATTTTATATATTTACAAGATAAATAAGATAATCTCATTGATCATGAAAACATTTTTACTGTCAATCACCCTGTTGGCCTTTGCTCTATTTCCGGCTTCAGGACAGACCAATCTTCGTGGCTCCACCACGGGCCCCACAACGGCCAAAGGGTACAATCATCCCAACCAGTACCTCGGGATGAAAACCACTCAGCTTGCCGAAAACATGGAGCCAGTCATGGTTCATCCTCCACAGGATCAGGAGGCGATGAAGAAATTGCAGGAGATGGAGAAGAAATTCGGGAAGAAACCCAACATTTTAATCTTTATCCTGGATGATGTCGGATGGATGGATCCTGGATTTAACGGCGGAGGTGAAGCCGTTGGGAACCCAACCCCGAACCTTGACAAAATCGCCCACCAGGGGCTGATCCTGACGTCAGCCTACTCCACGCCAAGTTGTACCCCTACGCGTGCCACCATCATGACCGGCCAAACCCCGTTGCACCATGGACTTTTACGTCCGCCCATGTATGGAGAACCCGGTGGGTTGGACGGGAGCATTACCCTTCCAATGATTCTCCATGAACTGGGATATAAAACCCAGGGTGTAGGAAAATGGCATCTCGGAGAAAATGAAGGTTCCCAGCCTCAGAATGTGGGTTTTGATGATTATTATGGCTTCCTGAGTGTCTCCGACATGTACACTGAATGGAGAGATCTCTATTTTAATCCTGAAATTGTTCTGAGTCCAACCCGTTTCGCTGTACTGGAGAAATTCCCTTTCAATCACGACAATGTACATTGTACCAAAGAAAAAGGACTCGAAAACGTTTACTTGATCGATCTTGAAACCATCAAAAATCTGGATCAGGACTGGGCCGATTACAGTGAGAAATTCATTCGCAGCCAGCAGGATTCAGATCAACCCTGGTTCCTCTATCATGCCACCCGTGCCTGTCATTTTGACAACTATCCCAACGATACCTATGCCGGAAAATCGCCAGCGCGTACCGTATTCAGTGACGGAATGGTGGAGATCGACGATGTGTTCGGACGGCTGGTCAAGGTACTGGAAGAGACCGGCCAGCTCGATAACACGATCATTTTCTTCACTTCCGACAACGGACCCGAAGCAGAAGTACCTCCTCATGGCCGCACCCCTTTCCGCGGATCCAAAGGCTCCTCCTGGGAAGGCGGAGTGCGTGTTCCGACGTTTGTTTACTGGAAAGGGATCATCCCGGCAAAAAAATCAGACGGGTTGTTTGACCTGGGAGATCTTTTCAATACGTGCTTGTCGATTGCAGGGATGAAGAGTACCGACCTCAGTAAACGGGTCGGGGAGAAGCGCTATATCGACGGTGTGGATCAGACCTCCTTCTGGCTGGCCAACGAAGGACAATCAAACAGGTACAGCAGGATCTATACACTGAATCAGTATCTCTCAGCTGTTCGGGTGGATGAATTCAAACTGCATGCCACGGTTGAACTTCAAAAAGCGATCTTCCCGCGCGGATTTACCGGAGGATTTAGCGGTGCTATCGTCAACACCGCAGGGGCTACCATGGTCAACCTCTATACCGATCCTCAGGAAGACATCAGTATCGGCATCCGGCATATTCCTGCAGCCGTGATGGTAGGCGCCGAGTTAGACCGGTATGCTGCGGTCCTGCAAAAGTTTCCGCCGCAAATGAAGATCGGCTTTATGTCGAATTAGCCGGGGTATCTTGTCTTTTTTTTTCTTGCCATTTTACAACGGCCTTACATTCCAGACCCGGTCCCAGATGTATGGTATCCATGTGGTCGATTCGTCAGTCGATGTATGGAAAAATCCTGTTCCGAAAGAGTGTCCCTTGTTTTTCATTGGACAAGATTCATTAAAACAGTACCCATTATTTGCTGAAAAAGCATATGAATCCAAAACCGGAGTAAAAAAATAAAACCGGTTTTTCTCCTACCAGCCGGAATTTCTGGTCACCAAAAAGAGGATACTTCCGGAAAATTCTCCGGTTCTTCCTGGTTTTCCTTTCCTTCTTCCGTTTCGTTTCTGCCTCACCGAAGGCTGAAGCTATCTTTACCGCACCATCCGTTGGATATTCACCCAGCCCGGATGGGATAAAAAACCAACACGGTAAACGATAAAAAAAACGATGCAAACACAGATTATAAAACTGAACTCCTTTCGGCCCGGATCTCAGACCATCTGCCGTATCCTGTTCTTCACCATCTTTCTTCCCTGGACATTTCTGATCCTCCACGGAGAAACTCAATCGCAGGATCTCTCCCAGCCATGGGACCTGAACCGGTGCATCTCCTGGGCCACCGACAACCACCTCCAGGTGCAGAAAGCCAGGTTACAAAACGGAGAGCAGAGTGAATATCTCAAGCAAGCGAAAGCAAGCCGTTATCCCGATCTCAGTGTACAGTTCTCCCAGTCGTTGACCAATGACCAGATGAAGGATCAACTGACGGGCGACTATACGGATCAACAGTACAACGCCGGCAACTTCTCCCTGGGCGCTTCGGTGACACTCTTTAACGGCAACAAGATCAACAACACCATCACACAGCAGGAACTCTCCCTGCAGGCCTCCCAACTGGCGGTCGAAGTGGCTCAAAACTCCATCGAGATCTCGGTCACCCAGGCATACCTTAACCTCCTGTACGCCAACGAATCGGTCAAACAGGCTGAACAAACCCTGGAAGGATCAGGGGTTCAACTTGAATGGGCCCAAAGTCATTACGATGCCGGCTCCATGGCCGAAGCAGACTTTGCCCGGATTCAATCACAATATGCTACCGACGCCTATTCACTCACCGTTGCACAAAACGAAATGGCTCGGCATATCCTGCGATTGAAACAGTTACTTGAGCTGGAGCTGGGCCAGGAAATGCAGGTGGATTTCCCGGAGATCGCTGACTCCCTGGTATTCCAGGAGATACCCCGTGAGGCAGATGTCTACCGGAAAGCGCTGGAAACCATGCCCGAAATTGAGGGAAGTCAGGTTTCCGTAAAAGCTGCTCAGGTGGACCTGAAACTGGCCAATGCCGGATATTGGCCAGAGTTATCGGCAAACGTAGGCGCCGGAACAGGATACAACACGCTTTCGACCGATGGGTTCGGGGTGCAAATGGATCGCGGGCTGAATGAATATGCCGGATTGAGCCTGAACATCCCAATCTACTCAGGGCGTACGAATAAGACAGCCAGAGCGGTAGCCCGGATCAACATCGCCCAAAGCAACCTGAGCCTGGAGGAATCACGGAAAACATTGCTGGAATCAGTGGAAAATGTATGGCTGGATGCCCTGTCGGGACAGAAACGCTTCCAAGTGGCAGGTGAACAATTAAAAGCATCGGAGATCAGCTATCGGCTAACCGAGGAGCAGTTCAACCTCGGGCTGAAGAATTCCGTTGACCTGATCACGGCCAAAAACGACTTCCTGGTAGCACAACAAGAGTTCATCCAGGCCAAATACAGCGCTATCCTGAACTTCAAACTGCTCGATTTTTACCAGGGAAAATCCATTGTCTTATAAATAATAACGAACCTTTTATCCCAATACCCATGACAAAAAAAACCAAAATCCTATTGATCTCCGGGGTTCTCCTGGCTGCCGGGATCCTTGCCTGGATACTCTTCGGCAAAGAAGCCACTCCGCGGATCTCCGTGAAAACCACCGAAGCCCTCCTCGGTTCCATCACACGGGAAGTGACCGCTACGGGAACCCTCGAACCCATTAACCAGGTGGAGGTGGGTACACAGGTTTCGGGAGTGATCGAGAAGATCTATGTCGATTACAACTCAGTCGTAAAAAAAGGCCAGGTGCTGGCTGCCCTTGATAAAAGCATGTTGGAAGCCCAGGTGGCCGAAGTGAAAGCAAGCCTGGAGTCGGCTGAGAATGACCTGGAATTCCAACAGAAGAACCATGAACGCTACCGGCAGCTGTATGCTAAAAAAACCATTAGTGAAGCCGATTACGAAAACGCCTGGTACACCTTCGTAAAAGCAAGGACCAACGTCGACCGTATCCGGGCTGAGCTGACCCGGACAGATCGCAACCTCGGCTATGCCACTATCACCTCGCCTATCGACGGGGTAGTATTATCGCGTGCCGTGGAAGAGGGTCAGACCGTTGCGGCGAGCTTCAACACTCCGACTCTTTTCACCATCGCCAACGACATGACCCGGATGCGTGTGATCGCCGATGTGGATGAAGCTGATATCGGTCAGATAAAAGAGGGGCAGCGGGTCACCTTTACAGTTGACGCCTTCCCCGATGATATTTTCAATGGCACGGTAACACAGGTACGGCTTGAGCCTCACATCAATGCCAATGTAGTCACCTACAGCGTGGTAGTAGAGGCGCCCAACCCCGATCTGAAGCTGATGCCGGGACTTACAGCCTCCCTCACGGTGATCACAGAGGAAAAACAAGGAGTAGTACTCATCCCGTCAGGGGCGCTGACTCTGGATCCCGAAAGTACCATGATCCTGCAGTACAACGAATCGCAGGGCATGCCTGATAACCTATCAGAGCCTCCCTCGGGACTACTTGTCCCGTCGGGCCGGCTGGTCTTTGTCCTGCAGGATGGCCTTATCCAACCACGGTCAGTCGCTACCGGGATGGATAATGATGTCCATGTGGAGATCTGTTCAGGGATTCAGCTTGGAGACAACGTGGTGATCGCTATAGAAGAGACACATGAAACCGATACCTCTCCCTCCGGTTCCACATCCAGCCCCTTCCTTCCCAAACCACCGGGAAGCAACAAGCAGTCGCCGCAGCAGGAACCTCCCAAATCCTCAAAGCCATGAGCCGGATTATTCATATCAACGGCATTAAGCGCGAGTTTCAGGTCGGTAGCGAGAAGGTCTGGGCGCTGAAGGGGATCTCGTTCGACATGATGGCCGGAGAGTTTGTGACCATCATGGGAGCAAGCGGATCGGGAAAGTCAACCCTGCTGAACCTGCTGGGATGCCTCGATACCCCTTCCGAAGGAGAGTACCTGCTTGACGGAGTGCCGGTGAAGAGGATGACGCGGAATGAACGGGCAAGGCTCAGGAGCGTCAAGATCGGGTTTGTGTTTCAATCCTACAACCTCCTGCCCCGAACAACTGCCTTGGAAAACGTGGAACTTCCCCTGCTTTACAATCCCCGCATCAACTCCCGTCAGCGGAAACAGCAGGCCCGGGAAGCGCTTGAAGCGGTAGGACTGACTGACAGGATGTCTCATACGCCCAACCAGCTTTCGGGTGGACAGCAGCAACGCGTAGCCATTGCCCGAGCGCTAGTGAACGATCCGGTAATCATCCTTGCTGATGAAGCTACCGGGAACCTCGACACACGGACCAGCTTCGAGATCATGGCATTGTTCCAGGATCTGAACCGGCAGGGCAAGACCATCGCCTTTGTCACTCATGAATCCGATATTGCATCCTTCAGCAGCCGGAGCATCCTGCTGCGCGACGGCCGGATCATCCGCGATGAAGCAAACCAGAATAAAAAATCAGCCAGGGAAGGTCTGGAAAGTCTTCCTGAAAACAACCATGAGATAGAATAAATCGAGAAAAATGAACACGTCAAATCTTGTAAATATATCCGTCAAAGCCCTCTTCCGGAACCCCTACCGTACCTTCCTCACTATGCTGGGAATCATCATCGGAGTAGCTTCCGTGATTGCCATGCTGGGCATCGGCCAGGGCTCCAAGCAAAGCATCCAGTCGGAGATCTCCGGCATGGGATCCAACATGCTGATCGTACAGCCCGGCCGGGAACGGTTCCGTGGCGCTATGCTTGCCGGTTCAGCTACCGAAACGCTGACCCTCAACGATTACGAAGCCATCCGCAACCAGGCTCACTATATCAAGGAGGTCTCTCCCATGGTATCCGGGGGTGGACAACTGGTGTATGGCTCCAAAAACTGGCCGGCCAGCCTGAAAGGGGTGGGCACCGAATACACGACCATAAGCAAATATGAGATCGGGAAGGG
>JAFGNY010000004.1 GCA_016926765.1 Bacteroidales bacterium
TCGAACCCCCACGCCCGAAGGCACAAGATCCTAAGTCTTGCGCGGCTACCAATTACGCCACATCCGCGGATCCTAAAAAGAGTGCAAAGATACACTTTTATGATGAAATAATTTTTGTTTGCGAAGCGTTTAAATATAGACAGGATGGAATGTACCGATGCAGGAATGCACCAATGCAGGAAGCGGAGCGAAGCGGAGTTTGGCGGAGCCAATGCACCAATGCTGGGGTGCAACCATCGAGTGAAAATGGGGTTAATATAACTGGAGAATCATAGATTAAACTCAATCGTAAATCGAAAATCGAATTAATCGGAGATCAACTATGTTGTTTCGCATGTTAGCCATTTCCTTTCTATTTCTGATGGCATCCTGTTCATCGGTGCTCTCCCAGGAGATGCTCGGGACCGTACTGGGGAACTATGCGGGAATCAACTCGGTACAGCTCAACCCGGCGGCAATGCATGGTTCGAAGCAATGGCTCGATATTCAACTGGTTGGAGCTGACTTCTCACTTCAGAACAACTACATGTACCTTTCAAAGGAGGAGTTCATTTTCTGGGATGTTTTTAAGCCCGGGTTTATCCTTCCTTCTCACGATGAGGAATATGGCTCGGAGGTTCGCAATTTTTACCGGTACGATAACCCCACCCGGAAACAGTTTTTTATCAACCTGCGGCTAAATGGGCCGGGTGCCATGCTGATCTGGAAGGACCATGCGTTTGGAATCACTTCGGCAGTAAGATCCGTCAGTTCGATCAGAAAATTACCCTACGACCTTGCAAATTTCATGTACCTTGGGTTGAACTATAAACCTCAGCAAAATATTGATTATCAATCTGACAAACGGTTTGGCCTCACACACATGACCTGGTTTGAAGTGGGACTGAGTTATGCCTATAAAGTCTATGCCAGGGGATTCAACCGGCTGGATGCGGGATTGTCGGTTAGAAAGCTGTTCGGTTTGACCGCCCTGTATACAATTGTCGACAACATCGACTACATGGTATTGGATGATTCTACGATGCAAGTCAACAACCTGGACGCCAGTTATGGTTTTTCACTACCCATTGACTATACTGACCATGGAGCAGGATCCATTACCGATCCGCTGGTGGCTGGCGGAGGTTGGGGTTTTGACCTGGGAGTGACTTATACGCGGCTGAAGAAACAGCACCAGTTTCAGTACATCGACCGGTTGTGTGAGCAGCAGTATGAGGATTACCTCTACCGTGTTGGAGTCTCCCTGATCGATATCGGGGGAATTAAATTCAAACACCGGGCCCAATCCTATGCGATTGACAATCAATCGTCGTACTGGGAAAATCTGACACATTTTGATTTTGCCACCGTCGACCAGTTGATGGACACGATCAGTTACCGGTTTTACGGTGATCCCAATGCGACCTATGGGGGAGACAAATTCACCCTCTGGCTTCCCTCAGCACTCAGCCTCCAGTTTGACTACCACTACCATGCGAACTGGTATGTCAATGCGTCACTCATCTTACCTTTTCAACTCAGTAAGGTATCATTGGCTCGTCCGGCGCTCCTGGCTCTTACACCCCGGTATGAATCCAGGTGGTTTGATGTCAGTCTTCCTATTTCACTCTATAACTGGTATCAGCCCAGGGTGGGATTAGCGTTCCGTCTTTATATCCTGACCATCGGTACCGAGAAGCTTGGACCTTTCCTGGGATTCAGCAATTTCAATGGTATGGATTTCTATTTCTCCCTTAAAATCCCGTTTGAGAAGGGGGTCTGCAAGCGACGCAAGTCGGGTTACTGTCCGGCATATGAGTAAGTAGGGGATAGTAAAGCTATACTGATTTTACATCCAGGGCATCTCTTAAGGCATTTCCGATCAGCATGAAAGCCAGTACGAGCAGCATGATTGCAATGCCGGGTATGATAGCGAGATAAGCATAATCGAGCACGATGTAGCCATAGTTCTCTTTGATCATCGAACCCCATGAGGGAACGGGAGGCTGAACCCCCATACCAAGAAAGCTCAATCCGGCTTCAATCAGGATAGCGGATGCAAAGTTGGCAGCCGAGATGACGATCACGATCCCCATGACATTGGGAAGAAGGTGACGTGTGATGATGCGGAAAGAGGAAAACCCCAAAGCTTTCCCGGCTTCAACGAACTCCTTCTCCCGCAGACTGAGAATCTGTCCGCGCACGACTCGTGCAACTTCCACCCACATAGTCAGTCCGACAGCGATAAAAACCTGCCAGAACCCTTTCCCAAGAGCGAAGGTAATGGCGATGACCAGCAGTAGGGTTGGGATGGACCAAACGACGTTGATGAACCATACGATCACATGATCGACCCAGCCACGGAAATATCCTCCGATAGATCCGATCAGGAGCCCCAGTACCAGGGAGATGACCACAGAAATAAAGCCTACAGAAAGGCTGATCCGCGCTCCGATCACCAGCATGCTTAATAGGTCACGGCCAAACCGGTCGGTCCCAAGCCAGTAAGTCCGTCCGATCAGCGTGGCCTCCGGATGTTCCTGCAGATACACTTCCGCTGACTCCCGAAGGTAAACCCCTTTCTGATCATAGATATCCACAGTCCCATCGATGACCGGGTATGCATTGTAGCGGCTCTTTTCTCCCCAGATCATCCGGTGCAGTAACCCCTTCTGTTTTACCGGAGGATCTTTAGGTACGAGAATAAACTCAGCGTGAAATCCAGGTTTTTTCAATCCCATCTCCAGGCACTGATCATTGGCAAATGGCGTTGGATCGGGGGTGATGAGATATCCGAGCAGGGCAATCAGTAGGACAATGCCGATAAAGATCAGAGAACCAAAGCCCAGTCTGTCGTGGCGAAACCGCTTCCAGGCCTGAACAGAGAGAGAGGAAGAGGAGGTATATGTTTTTTTGCGGAATAGCACGGGATTAAATTCCAGGATCCAAATGCCAAATTACAAATAAATTCTAAGTTCCAGGTTTCAAATTACAAATCCTGAAACAATGCCCAATTGAAATCGAATTTTAGAATCCAATTGAGATTTGTTTATCGGGATTTGGAATTTTTTTCTGGAAATTGTATTATCTTTGCCCACCTTAAACGGTGGATGTAGCTCAGCCGGTTAGAGCATCAGATTGTGGTTCTGAGGGTCGTGGGTTCGAATCCCATCTTCCACCCAAACAAAACGACCGGGAAACCCGGTCGTTTTGTTTAGTTGGCAGTTGGCAGTTGGCAGTTAATTTTGAATGATTCCTTTGAAGGAAGGTTTGTATTCTTCCCAGGGTGTGTTCTGGTAAGCATTGTCACCGAAAAAGTGCAGGATGGGTTCAAAGTTTTTTGCATCCTGGTAGCCGGCGATGACCGTCAGCATCTGGCTCTTCTCATTCAGAAAAACAAAAGAGGGATACGACATTTTTCCGCGAAGCAACTCAATGGCAAGCTGGTGGGAGGATCGCCTGTTTTCGGGATTCTGGTTGACGAACGTGATCCCGTCTATCATGACGGTATCTTTTCGCTCCGCATCAAACTTTACGGCATAGTAATATTTGTTCATATACCTGATGATCTCCTGGTTTTCGAAGGTAGTGGCATCCATGCGTTTACACCATCCACACCAGTCGGTGTACATGTCGATGAAGATCTTTTTGGGCTTGGTCTTGTTGAGTTCGTAGGCCTCTTCAAACGACATCCACCGGATCTTTTCCAATGGGGTTGCATGCGCTGCAGGTGTTGACTCCTGTGCTTTCAGGACAGGGTTGATCAGAGGGGTAAGAAAAACCAGGAGAAATAAATATGCGGGCTTCGACATATGAGCGTTTTTGCAA
>JAFGNY010000041.1 GCA_016926765.1 Bacteroidales bacterium
CACCAGAAGGTTATATCTTTATTTCGGTTTTTTATTTCACGTTTCAAGACACCCGCGATGAAACTTTCCCCCTTGTTCGACTCCCTCCTCCAAAAACTCGAACACTACTGTTCCTACCAGGATCGCTGCACCCGTGACATCCAAAGGAAAATGAAGGAATGGAAGGTGCCTGAAAACCTGCAGGAGAAACTTCTGAAGCAGTTGAGAAGTGAGGGATTTATCGATGACCGGCGCTTTGCGTTATCCTTTGTACGGGGTAAATTTCATGCCAACAAATGGGGCCGGATCAGGATCGCTGGTGAACTGCGTGCCAGAGGTCTTCCCGAGGCACTTATCTCTGAAGCGCTTCAGGAGGTCGGCGAAGAGGAGTACCAGGAGACGATCCGTCAGTTGATTACCAGAAAAAACCGGGAAATAAATCCGGAGAAAATGGTGAATAAACGGAAGAAAATTCTCACTTTTGTTGTGGGGAAAGGGTTCGAAACAGACCTGGTTCTCCGGATCATTCAAGAAATCAAGATCTGATATGGCTGACAAGGAAGATATTAAAGATTTAAGTAAAAGGGTGGAAGCTCTGAGGAGGTTCCTTTGACATCGACCGGAAGATAAAAGTGATAGCGGAAGAAGAAAAGGTGACGCAGGAAGCCTCTTTCTGGAGCAATCCCAAAGAGGCAGAGAAGATGATGAAAGCTATCCGGAATAAAAAATTCTGGACGGAAACTTTCCAAAAAGCGCATCAGAGTTTTGAAGACCTGAAGGTGATTTTAGAGTTCTTTGAAGAGGGGGAAGGCAGTGAGCAGGATCTGGAAGCCCATTACCGGCAAACCCTGAAGCTGGTTGAAGATCTGGAATTCCGGAACATGTTGAGCGGAGAGGAAGACCGGCTGAGTGCCATCCTACAGATCAACTCCGGAGCCGGTGGAACCGAAAGCCAGGACTGGTCGCAGATGCTGATGCGGATGTATATCCGTTGGGGAGAGCTGAACGGCTATTCAGTCAAGGAGCTCGATTTCCAGGAGGGCGACGTGGCAGGGATCAAGCAGGTGACACTGGAGTTTGAAGGAGAATATGCTTACGGATATCTGAAAGGAGAAAACGGCGTTCACCGGTTGGTGCGGTTGTCGCCGTTCGATGCAAACCACAAGCGTCATACTTCGTTTGCCTCTGTCTATGCCTACCCCGAGATCGATGACGATATAGAGATTGAGATCAACCCGGCCGATATCACCTTCGACACCTTCCGCTCAAGCGGACCTGGCGGGCAGAATGTGAACAAAGTTGAGACAGCCGTCCGGCTGAAGCATGAACCAACCGGCATCGTGGTTGAATGCCAGGAGACCCGGTCGCAGGGACAAAACAGAGAGAAAGCCTTACGGATGCTGAAATCACAGCTTTACGAAATCGAATTGCGAAAGAAACGGGAGAAGATCGCTGAGATTGAAAGCGGCAAGAAACGGATTGAGTGGGGAAGCCAGATCCGGAATTATGTGATGCACCCTTATAAAATGGTGAAAGACCTGCGCACAAATTATGAGACATCGAATGTACAGGCTGTCATGGACGGCGAGTTGAATGAGTTTATCAAAGCCTACCTCATGGAATTTGGAAGTAAATGACCATGATCCGGATCTATCACAATCCCATGTGCCGGAAATCACGCGCCGGCCTGCAATTCCTCAAGGAAAGAGGGGTGGATTTCACGTTGATTGATTACCTGAAAAATCCGTTCACCGAGAAGGAGTTGAAGAAGCTTCTCGTAAAACTGAATCTGAAACCCGAGCAGATCGTCAGAAAACAGGAAGACTATTACAGGAAAAACCTTAGAGGGAAGCAGTTCAACGATCACGAATGGGTCCGGATCCTGATCGAAAATCCGAAGCTGATCATGCGGCCGGTGATCGAACGGGAGTACAAAGCTGTGATTGGCGATCCGGTTGAAAACATCGAACATTTTCTAACCTGAAAAACAGTAAACCAATAAAAGATCATACTATGAACGTACGTATTGAAACTGACACAATGGGTCAGGTCGAGGTGCCGGCCGAAAAATACTGGGGAGCCCAAACCCAGCGTTCCGTTGGGAATTTCAAGATCGGAGATCCGGGATCCATGCCAAAAGATGTTATCCGCGGGATGGCTGTCCTGAAAAAAGCAGCCGCCATCGTAAATGCCGAACTGGGAGTTCTTTCTGAAGAGAAAAAGAGACTGATCGTGCAGGTTTGTGACGAAATCCTGGAAGGCAAGCTGGATGACCAGTTCCCTCTGGTGATCTGGCAAACCGGTTCGGGAACCCAAACCAACATGAACCTCAACGAGGTGATTTCCAACAGGTCTCATGTGTTGAACGGAGGGAAACTTGGTGAGGGAAAATCCATCGTTCATCCCAATGACGATGTGAACAAGAGCCAGTCGTCAAACGACACCTTCCCCACCGCCATGAGCATCGCAGCCTATTCCATGGTGGTAAAAACCACCATCCCCGGTCTGGAAAAGCTGAAGGATGCCCTGAAGGTGAAGGAAAAAGCGTTTGCCGAAATCGTCAAGACCGGCCGTACCCATCTCATGGATGCCACTCCACTGACTCTCGGACAGGAGTTTTCAGGATATATTTCACAGATCGAGCATGGGATCAAGGCCTTGAAAAACACCCTGCCGCACCTCTCGGAGCTGGCGCTCGGAGGAACCGCTGTAGGTACAGGACTGAATGCCCCCAAAGGGTACGATGTGCTGGTAGCCAATGAAATTGCCCGTCTTACCGGACTGCCTTTCATCACGGCGACAAACAAATTTGAGTCCCTTTCGGCGCATGATGCCATGGTGGAAACCTCCGGCGCCCTGAAGACCGTAGCCGTTAGCCTGATGCACATTGCCAGCAATATGCGGCTTCTGGCTTCCGGCCCCCGGTGCGGCATCGGAGAGATCAGTCTGCCTGAAAATGAACCGGGATCATCCATTATGCCTGGTAAGGTGAATCCTACCCAACCGGAAGCGATGACAATGGTTTGCGCCCAGGTTCTCGGGAATGATGTGGCGGTAAATATTGGCGGCATCAGCGGCCATTTCCAGCTTAATGTGTTCAAACCGGTGATGATCAAAAATGTGCTGGAATCGGCCCGCCTCATCGGGGATGCCGCCGTGTCGTTCACCGATAACTGCGTAGTTGGCATCGAAGCCAACCTGCCGGCCATCAACAGGAACCTGAAAAACTCCCTGATGCTGGTCACTTCATTGAATCCGCATATCGGATATGACAACGCGGCCAAAATTGCTAAAAAAGCGCATCACGAAAATACCACGCTGAAGGAAGCTGCTCTGGCACTCGGACTTCTTACCGAGGAGGAGTTTGATAAAATTGTGGATCCAAGCAAGATGACGGGTCCGAAATGAGCAGGAAAGTATAAGGGTATGAGGGTGTGAGGGTATGATGGTGTGAGGGAAAGGGGGTTATTCTGAATTGGGGATTGCTGGAATGATCATATCGGTATTTTCGAGGCTGTCGAGCAGCCGGATGTCCCGATTGACCTCTTTTTCCCGATCCAGCATCTTTTGAGCTTCTTTCACGATCATCACCTCAATGCTTACTTTCTCTTCGGCCGCCTTTTTCCTGAGGATTTTTATCCACTCGGGACTGGTTCGGATCTGACGCTGGAACAGAAGAAGGCGTTCCACCTCGGGATTGATTGCTTCGGTTGTGTCAGGAGGTACAAATTCCATCTCTTCCTTCAACCCGATCATCCGGTAGATGAACGCTTTCCTCACCAACTCATCGCCCCGGGTGATCAGGATCGTATCCGAAGGCTGAATTACATTGAAAAGATCGCCGTAAAGACTCTGAGGATCTTCATAATCGTCACTCAGCGTGATATAATACACATCCATACCGACAGGCAGATTTCCCCGTTCTTTGTCGATCCAGTGATATTTATGAATCCTGTCAAGGTTACCAAGGGCATACACACGGTTTCCTGTCTCCCGACCGATATAATAATCGAAGTTCGCTGCCGGAAACCAGCGGAAAGTAAAGATCGGCGCCTGTGCATCGATCAGCAGCAGTTCCCGGTCAAATTCGGCAATCGGGGCAAACTTCTCACCCAATTGCCGCCATCCGTACATGTCGTAAGTAAAGTCCCTGACGCCCCATTTCGATAAGGGGATCCATCCAAACCGAATCTGCCCGAAGGCAAGGGTCAGTACTGTCAGAAGAAGAGTAGCTGAGATGATAACCGGGCCTGGAAAGAGTTTCCAGCGGTATCTCTTTTTACTCCGTTCTGATAGCCAGGCTGCGGTGATCAGGATAAAACCAAAGTAAGCGGGACCTGACCAGTGAGGCAGCGTGCGGGCAAAGAGTGAAAATACCAAAAAAGTCGCCACGAGTGGAAGACTAACCCACAGAATAAGACGGGAATATTCGGGTTTCAGGAAGTTATGGCCACGACCCAAGGCAACCAGGGCCATGATGATCAGGACAACATTGATGGGGTTGTTGTAAAAAAACTGGCCCAGCAGTTCTACGAAGAAAAATTCGGGATGAATCAGGGGTCCGTTTTCGGACGTCGTTCGGGCCCCATGAAAGGTGAAACTGATAAAGTCATTATCCACGTTCCACAGGATGACCGGCAGAAAGATCAGGATAGCCAGAAGGAACGCATACCAGGTCTCTTTTACCATGAACCATTTCCGGTTATAGAAAAGGATATAAAAGAACGCACCGCTGAGCAGAAAGGCCGAATGGTATTTGGAAAGCAGAGCCAAACCGGCGGTAATTCCGGCAACGAAAAGAAA
>JAFGNY010000290.1 GCA_016926765.1 Bacteroidales bacterium
GCCACTTCCGGATAATCTTCTGCATCGGATAACTTCGCAGCAAGCAGAGGATCCATATATTTCAAATCCGGCAGGTAAACATCAATCATCCCTTCGAGACCACGCAGCGTTTCCACCTTGTCGTAACCATTGGAATTATATACCCATGTCGGATGGTATCCCAACTGCTCCACTGCCCTGATAATGATTTTCATCTGAGGAATCATGTGGGAAGGTGATACAAATCCTACACGATTAATCCCCTGGTCAAGGATACCGGTAACTTGCCGGATCACCTCTTCCAGAGACACACTGAACAATGCAGGATTGATCTGGTTATCACTGATCTGATGGTTCTGACAGAAACTGCACTGGAGGTTGCAATGGGCAAAAAAGAGATTGCAAATTCCTTTGGAGCCACTGATTACAGGTTCTTCTCCCTGGTGAATGCAGATTGAGGAGATGTTGAATCCAATTCCTGTTCTGCAGTATCCCAATGTGGATGAAAACCGGTCGGCATGACAGTTTCTCGGACAGAGAGCACAATCTTGCAAGACATCAAGTTCGTGAAGAAGAGGAGAAAAGTCCATGATAGTTCACCGGTTTTTCTTTATTTTCGTGATCTTTAAACGGAGACTTTAACCGCAAAGACGCGAAGGCGCTAAGGGCGCAAAGATAAAGAAACGAACGATATGGATCTGAACCGTTACTCGCACATTTTCTGGGACTGGAACGGCACACTGCTGGATGATGCCTGGCTGTGTGTGGAGGTGATGAATAGCATGCTCCGCCCTCGCGATCTGCCACTACTGACACTGGAAAAATACAGGAACTTGTTCGACTTTCCGGTCAGGGACTACTACCTTCAACTTGGCTATGATTTTGAGCGGGAACCTTTCGAAAAAGTCGGGATGGAGTTTATGGTGTTGTACAATCAGCGGCAAAAAGAGTGCCATTTACATCCGGAAGTCAAGCACCTTCTCCCCTATTGCAAATTGAAGGGATTCAAACAAAGTATTCTCTCTGCGCGTGAACAGAATGAACTCATCACGGAGACTATTGCGCTTGAGGTAAAGCCGTATTTTAATCACGTAAGGGGACTTGATGATCACTATGCACATGGTAAAACCGAAGTCGGCTTCCGGCTTGTCCGTGATCTTGGAATCTCCCTGCATGAGATCATTTTTATCGGGGATACTTTACATGATGCAGAGGTAGCCAGGGAAATCGGGATTGATTGTATCCTGATCCCAAACGGCCACCACTCGGAAAAACGTATTATAACTGCCGGTGTTCCGGTATTCTCGTCATTAAGTGAATTTGTCAGGGTATTATGAAAAAAAATAAACTATCTATCGGTCTGGTAGTTGCTTTGATATTCCTCATTCCGGGACCAGGAAGTTCGCAAGGGATCAAAGGCCAGGAGACCCGAAGGCACACCATTCGGTTGACGAAGAATGAAAGTCGAAGGACGAAGGAGGAAGGACGAGGGAAGATAGCTGATGCCAGCAGTTCAAATAAGTTGATTTTAATGGTGGGACAACCGTCACTCTTATCAGTTGATACTGAGGTAGCGGCAGCAGCGAATTTTGTAGACGGACTGGATGATTATTCATTGATATACAGTACGTTTCAGGAGATAAAAAAGCACCCTAAGCTTTTAGACGGGATATCAATGCTATGGTTTCACCGATCCGACAGCTTGGAGTTCTTTCGCGAAGAGTCTGATCCGAAAGTAGTACATCTGATACGTGAGTACCTTGAACAGGGAGGGAGGATCCTGCTGACGCTGAATGCATTCCCTTACATCAATCTGCTGGGCATCGAGACCTCGGTGCCTTCAGTAAAAATCAAGGCATCGGTGGATGAAGGCTACGGAAGAAAGCTCGGATTTCACGCGTTCAGAGAGCATCCCCTGTTTACAGGCCTGAACGGAGGTTCGTACATCTACAAACCAGACCATGACCTGACTGTGAGAGTAAACGGTTTTTTCGGGGATACTCTACCTGCTCAGGGAAAAGTTGTTGCGATTGACTGGGATTATATTTTCTTTCGCGAACATTCGAAAGTGATCGTGGAATATGACGTAGGCAAAGGGAAATTGATAGCCGTTGGAGCTTACACTCTTTTTTCTGTCCCGAATGAGAACAGGCCTCATCTGGAACTCTTTACACGGAATTGCCTGGATTACCTCACCGGAAAACCGGAGAAAGAACGTAGATTCTATTGGGACTACTCTCAACCAGTTGTGGTTCCCTGTACAGAAAAAACGGGAACCAGAGATAAGAGTTACTCTACTATTCCGGATGCCGTTTCATGGGACATCACACCCGATTCGCTTTCCTTTCCGATCCATTCTGCCACCAATGCTTATTGTGAAGCTGCCGGTGAACGTTTGCTGATCATGGGCCAGGAAAAGGGTGGCCTGGAGGAGGTTTGGTCACATCCGTTTATGGCACTTCGTGATTTGAATTCCGGCATCAGGTATGCGGGAGCAGATAGCATCATCTGGTTAGACAAGGTTATTCCGGAGATCGAGATCCGTACCGACGGTTTCATTCGTCATTACCATCTTGATAATAACACCTTAGATGAAATTGTTGTTGCCGATCCTACGCTGCCGGTTGGTGTGATCCATTATTCCTGGGATGGAGCCGAACCGGTTGAACTGGCGGTTCACTTTCGTACAAACCTGCGCCTGATGTGGCCATACCCGGCAGAGTCAACCGGATCGATCTTTTATGGCTGGGATCAGGATTTAGAGGCATTTTATTTTACAGACCGTTCGGGGGATATGGCCGTGATGGTTGGGGGAAACAAGGTTCCTGTCGCATACGATGCCCATCAGGGTGAAGGGTTCAGTGCCGATGCCGCTGCCACCTATTTTCTCAAACCCGGGGAGTCACTTGATCTGGTCATCGCATCCGGAAATGAAGGATTACAGACAACTGAAACCCATTTTGAGAAAGCACTTCGTTATCCAAGGGATATCTTCGTACAGGCCGGAAGGCATGTGGACGATCTATTTGAAAAAAGTTTACTACTGATGACGCCTGATGCCAATTTCAACAAAGGTTACAGGTGGGCGTTGCTGGGAAGTGACCGGTTTTTCGTTACCACGCCCGGGATGGGTTCTGCATTGGTTGCAGGATACGGGACCACGCGCCGGGGTTGGGACGGATCACAGGCGGTAAGCGGACGGCCCGGCTATGCCTGGTACTTCGGTCGTGACGGCCAATGGAGCGGGTTTGCCTTGAAGGATTATGGCGCCAGTGAAAAAGTTAGGAAGAATCTGGAATTCTTCATGAAGTATCAGGATCTGAACGGGAAGATCTTTCATGAAGCCACCACATCGGGAGTAATCCATTACGATGCCTCGGATGCCACGCCCCTATTTCTTGTCCTGGCAGGGCATTATTATCTGAAGACCGGGGATACCGCCTTTATCATGACAAACTGGAAAGGGATCAAGAAAGCGATCGATTACTGTTTTTCGACAGACACGGATCAGGATCATCTGATTGAAAATACCAATGTCGGGCACGGTTGGGTGGAAGGAGGAAGTTTATTCGGATCCCACTCCTCCTTTTATCTAACAGGATGCTGGTTTGCAGCGCTGGAGGCTGCCGGTAAGATGGCTGAGGCCGTGGGCGACCATGATGCGTTTCGTTATAAACAGGAAGCTAGGGTTGTAAAACAGCAAGCCGACAAAGTATTCTGGGAACCGAAAAAAAGGTTTTATGCCTATGGCATCAATCAGGATGGTTCCCAGCGGCCGGACCTGACGATCCTTCCCACCGTTCCTGCCTACTTTGGCATCACGGAAGAATATAACCTGCGTTACCTGCTCGGTCACTATGCTTCCAATGCCTTTTCAACCAACTGGGGAACACGGATCATCGGGGAAGATAACCCGTTATTCAAACCAACAGGCTACCACTATGGCAGCGTTTGGCCGCTCTTCACGGGATGGACAGCCCTGGCAGAGTACCGGTACGGTAATTACATCCAGGGATATTCACATATTATGAATAACCTGAATATTTACACGAACTGGGGACTTGGCTATGTGGAGGAGGTGCTCAGTGGAGCTGAATACGAACCATCCGGAGTTTGTCCGCATCAGTGCTGGTCGGAGACGATGGTCGTGCAACCGGTCATTGAAGGAATGCTCGGGCTCGGGATTGATGCGCCCGGAAACACCATCAACCTCTCTCCCAGGCTACCAGCCGATTGGGACTCCCTGCAGGTCAGAAATATCAGGATTGGAGGTCGTTACGTGAACCTTTCCTTCCGGAGGGATTCATCAACCCTCTACTGGAATTTTTATCAGACAGATAATCAACCTGTTACAATCAGAATGATGTTGTCATTGCCTTGCAGGACTCAAGTCAGCCGGGTGCTGTTAAATGGTCAGGAACACCCCTTTGCCACTTTTACCACACAGCGGTTTATCACGTTGCAAACCGATATACTACTTAAAGGAACGGCATCCATCGAAATAGACTATGCGGGGGGTATTTCAGTTCTTTCTCAAATTCCTTCTCCTGGCCCTGGTGATCTTCCGGAAGGATTACGAATTATTGATACTTATCAAAAGGGAGACCAATACATCATTGATCTTGAAGGGTTGGCAGGTCGTTCAGATACCCTCTCTGTCTGGAGCTACTATCCTATCATTGAATCCGTTGAAGGAGCTAGTTTTATCAGCCAAAAAAATTCTACAACTAATTTTGTAGTTGATTTTCCGGCAGGGGATAGAAAATATTCACGTAAAACGATTACGATCATTTCAGAGAAATACTAATTTCAGTCCCATACTCATGATAACGAAAAGATCCCTACTGATCATCCTATTTTCGCTTGCAATTCTGATCAACATTCAGGCCTCAGCCATTGAAGTTTCAGGTGAAGTTTCAGGGCATTGGAACGTGGATACCGTGAAGGTGACAGATGATATTTACCTTGAAAGCGGACAAACGCTTACCGTTGATCCAGGGGTACTGATTGAATTCCAGGGCCATTACCAGTTCC
>JAFGNY010000291.1 GCA_016926765.1 Bacteroidales bacterium
ATTTATCCTATGAAATATCCGGCACTCTCCGCAATTGCTTTTTTGCTGTTCTTTTATTGTAATGCCCAAACCTGGCATCCGGCGGGCGACAAAATCAAGACACCATGGGCCGACCAGGTGGATCCGGCCAACCCTCTCCCTGAATATCCACGTCCACTTTTAGAACGGGAGCAGTGGAAAAACCTCAATGGGTTTTGGGACTATATCATCCTTCCGAAAGGAAGTTCCATGCCGGATTCTTTCGAAGGAAAGATCCTTGTGCCCTTTGCTGTTGAATCCAGCCTCTCGGGAGTGCAGAAAAAAGTGGGAGCCGAAAACGAGCTCTGGTACTCCAGGAGCTTCGCTGTGCCGGCATCCTGGAAAGAAAAAACCATTCTGCTCAACTTTGGGGCGGTTGACTGGAAATGTGACATTTGGATCAACGACATCCACATCGGTTCACATCAGGGCGGGTACACACCTTTCCGTTTCGACATTACCCCTTTCCTGGTTAAAGGATCTCCCCAGAGGGTCATGGTTCGTGTGTGGGACCCCACAAATACAGGCTTCCAGCCAAGAGGCAAGCAGGTAAACGAACCCCGGGGGATCTGGTATACCGCGGTGACAGGGATCTGGCAGACAGTTTGGCTCGAGCCCGTTGGGAAGCATTATATCACGTCGGTGAAAACAATCCCCGACATTGACGGCAAGAGCCTTTCGGTCACAGCCGTTTCAAGCAACCCTTCTGCAGGCGATTTCACAGAAGTGACGCTGCTTGATCAGGGAACTGTGATTGCATCAGGCAAGGCAGCGGCCGGAACTGAAGTACTGCTGTCTGTTCCCGGGCCGAAACTCTGGAGCCCCGAAAGCCCTTTTTTGTACGACATCGAGATTACTCTGAACCGGGATGGGAAGGTACTCGACCAGATTAGAAGTTATGCCGGGATGCGAAAGATCTCCATCAAGAAGGATGAACTTGGCGTGTGGCGGATGCAGCTCAACAATGAAGATTACTTCCAGTTCGGGCTTCTCGATCAGGGATGGTGGCCCGATGGTTTGTACACCGCTCCGACAGATGAAGCATTGAAATACGACATTGTGACGGCAAAATCACTTGGCTACAACCTGATCCGCAAGCATGTGAAGGTAGAGCCCGCCCGCTGGTATTATCACTGCGACAAAGAGGGAATTCTCGTATGGCAGGATATGCCCAGCGGCGATAGAGGACCCCAGTGGCAACCTGGTCAGTATTTTACAGGTCAGGAGAAATTGCGTTCTCCGGAGTCGGCCGACACTTACATGAATGAATGGAAAGCCATCCTCGACAAGCTGATCTCCAATCCCAGCGTGGTTTCCTGGGTTCCGTTCAACGAATCGTGGGGACAGTTTAATACCGTGGAGATCGCTCAATGGACTAAATCGTACGATCCCTCCCGGCTGGTCAACCCTGCCAGCGGTGGGAATTTCTATGCTGTGGGAGATATTCTGGATGTCCACAATTACCCGGATCCGCAGCTCACCCTTTACGATGGCAGCCGGGTCAACGTATTAGGCGAGTACGGTGGATTGGGGCTTGCCGTGGAGGGTCACCTCTGGGAGACCGGTCGCAACTGGGGGTATGTCCAGTATAAAACCACCGATGAAGTCACGGATGCCTATATTGAGTTAGCGGAAAAACTAAAGAAACTGATCAAGCCCGGGTTTTCAGCCGCCATCTATACACAGACCACTGATGTGGAGATCGAGGTGAACGGCATCATGACCTACGACCGTAAGGTAGTAAAGCTGGATGCCGACCGGATCAGGAAGGTGAACCGGGAGATTTGTGACATGTTAAGTAGCGAGGTAGCGAAGTAGCGAAACACGAAATACGAAATACGAAAAGCAAAATCGAAAAGCGAAATGGAGAGAGTTTACAAATTTTGTCAGAGCTGCGGGATGCCGCTCAGCAAGGATGAAGCGGGAGGAGGCACGAATGCCGATGGATCGAAAAGTATCAAGTATTGCTCACATTGTTTTGAAAAGGGGCAGTTCACTCTTCCTGAGATTACGGTACAAGGAATGAAAGACCGGGTGAAAGAGAAAATGGCCGAATTGGGCTATTCACCGATTGTAGCGTGGTTCTTCACCCTGAACATTCCAAAGCTGGAAAGATGGAAGAAGATGTAAAATGGTAAAATCTGCATTCCTGCATTGACACATTACAAAAATAACTCAAATGCTCCTCAACGAATCCCCTACCATCACCCGTCAGCATTACCGGATCCTTGGCCTGAGCTGGGCGGGATGGGTCTTTGACTTTTATGACCTGATCCTATTCACCTTCCTGCTGATCATGATCCGCCAGGATTTTCACCTGACCGACATTGAGATCTCTTACATCCTGGGAGCTTCCCTGGCAGCTACAGCCGTGGGCGGGATCATTTTTGGAGTGCTGGCCGATAAATTCGGCCGGCGGCCGGTGTTGCAGTGGACCATCCTCACTTACTCCGTCGGCACTTTCTTCTGTGGATTCGCCTCCAGTTTCTGGTTCCTGATGATTTTCAGAGTATTGACCGGGTTAGGTGTTGGCGGTGAATGGGCCACAGGGCAAACCTATGTGGGGGAGACCTTTCCGGCCAACGTGCGGGGGAGATACTGTGCTTTCATGCAAACCGGCGCTCCGCTGGGGATTGCGTTGGCAGCGATCGTAGGCGGACTGGTGGCGCCGCACATCGGCTGGCGCGCCAGTTTCTTTATTTCCATCCTACCCGCTCTCCTCATCATCTACATCCGTAAGAAACTGCCTGAGTCAGACCTCTGGCTGGCTCAGGTGAACAGGCGGACAGGCGGACAGGCGGGCAAGCGGACAAGTGGAAAGGGGATCCGGGAGATCCTGCTTGGAGAGGAAAACAAATTGCTGATTCTCTTTTCCAAGGCCCACCGGAAATTCTTCATCCTGGCGCTGATCCTGGCCATTTTCGACATGACGGCCTACTGGTTCACCTACTCGTGGATGCCGAGTTACCTGCATGCAGAGCGTGGGTTTACTCTGACGAAATCGGCTCTCTGGATGCTGGTGATCCAGAGTGGCGGCTTCCTGGGATACGCTTCCTTTGGGTTTGTGTCGGACCGATGGGGGCGCCGGCCTGCGTACACGTTTTATTCATTCATCATGGCAGCCGGATTGCTGATGATCACCCTATTCTGGAGTACAGTTGTTGTTTATCCCCCGGTGATCCTGGGATTCATGTTCCTCGTCGGGTTCGGGACCGGCATGTTCGGCGGGTATGGGGCCCTCTTCTCGGAACTCTTCCCCACCTCCATCCGCAGCACCGCCATGGGAACCGCTTTTAATCTCGCACGAGGTGTGCAGTTCGTCACCCCGGTGATCATCACGGTTGTCGCCGTCCATTACGGCCTCTCGGGCGGCATCGCTCTGGCCGCGCTCTTTGCCATCCTTACGGGATTATGGATCTGGGCCTTTCCGGAGACAAGAGGGAAACGGCTGGAGGAATAAACACAAAGTCAAAGGTTCTAACTATTTCGTGAAAACAAATATTAAACGGATCCTTGTGAAATAAGGAAATTGTCTTAATTTTACTTCGGTTCAAATTCCATTCCCCTCTATATCTTCATCGAATAAGGAAAAATTAGTCGAACCAAACTCTCTCAGAAGATGAAAAAAATGGCATGTATCGTGATCTTGTCAGTACTTACAGGATCCGGCTTTTTATTCTCTCAGGATGACAAACCCATTGATGCTTCAAAGCCGACAAACTTTTATTCCCTGGTTGATAACACGCTGGAATTTATTAGCAGAGGGGAGGGTGGAAATCTCTTCGGATACCGGGGAAAACTTGTATATGCCCCATCAGAGGCTCATCTGTTGCTGGGAGAATTACCGGTTCATTACAATGATCAAACCGGGAAATTTGGTTTGGGTGATATCCGGATCCGGTATTTCTGGTTACCTTATAAAAATTATACACGCTTTGTTGGAGCCTTTGGCCCTTCCCTTGACATCATAGTCCCGACCGGACGGATAAAAAATGGTCTTGGCACCGGACGCTGGTTCATCTCTCCCGGCATCTCTGCAGGACTGATGTTCAATGAATATTTTCAGATATTTCCAGTTCTCTCATATCAGTATATGAGCAAACCAGGGAATCCTGAATATGCTCTGTCAGATCAGGCTTTTCATGGCATGTCTCTGCAGTTTATCATTGCCTTAGCCATTTCAGAAAAAGCTTTTTTTAACCTGACACCGATGTTCAACTGGAACGATTTTAACGATATCAATTCACTAGTTTTTGCTACGGAAGTACTTTTCGGGTATCAGGTTCTTCCAAAAGGCCAGATCTCTGCATATTATAACGGAAACTTTTCAAGCAATACCCATCAACTCAGCGTTGGCTATACCTTCTTCTTCTAAGCCGTAATTAGAGCATCCGATACACTGCGACGCAGCCTGTCTTTACTATCCCTGGCCATCATCTTCGCCATTTTCACTGGATTATGGATCTGTCCCTTTCCCGTGACAAGGGGGAAGAGGCTGGAGGAGTAATCGAATAATCGAATA
>JAFGNY010000042.1 GCA_016926765.1 Bacteroidales bacterium
CTCGTCAACGAGGGCGCGAATTTCGGAATTATTCAGCAAATTTAAAACTTTTTTTGCATATCCGTAATACTTTTCACTGATAGGCAACACGATAGCCTGGTCAGGAGTAAGCCAAAGCGGGAAGTTTCCCCCAGTATGTTCAAGTAACACAGCCACAAAACGTTCCATCGATCCAAAAGGCGCCCGGTGGATCATAACGGGCCGGTGCCGTTGATTGTCGGCGCCAATGTACTCCAGTTCAAACCTCTCAGGGAGGTTATAATCAACCTGGATGGTACCAAGCTGCCATTTACGCCCAATTGCATCTTTCACCATGAAATCCATCTTAGGACCATAAAAGGCTGCTTCACCAGGAACTATCACCGTATTCAATCCACTCTCCTCAGCCACCTCAAGGATAGCTAATTCCGCTTTATCCCAATTCTCGTCGGAACCAATGTATTTCTCTTTGTTATTTTTATCGCGAAGAGATATTTGAATGATGAAATCATTGAAACTTAATGCTTTAAAGATCAACATCACGATCTCCATCACTCCTTTAAACTCATCTTTTACCTGATCGGGGGTACAGAAGATATGGGCATCATCCTGTGTAAAACCCCTTACACGCGTCAGCCCATGCAATTCACCGCTTTGTTCATAGCGGTAAACTGTACCAAATTCAGCCATGCGTATTGGCAGGTCTTTGTATGAATGTGGCGAGGAGCTATAAATTTCGCAGTGGTGCGGGCAATTCATCGGTTTCAGAAAGAATTCCTCTCCCGGAATCGGGGTAGTAATTGGACGGAACGAACTCTCCCCGTATTTCTGATAATGCCCTGAGGTTTTGTATAGCTCTACATTCCCGATGTGAGGAGAAATTACCTGAACATACCCCATCCTTTTTTGAGCCCGTTTCAGGAATGCTTCCAGTTTTTCACGAAGCTGTGCCCCGCGTGGCAACCAAAGAGGAAGCCCCTGTCCTACCCGCTGTGAAAAGGTAAAAAGTTCGAGCTCTTTGCCCAATTTTCTGTGATCCCGTTTCTTGGCCTCTTCCAACATCTCCAGGTATTCTTCCAGCTCTTTCTGCTTCGGGAAAGTAATCCCATAGATTCGGGTGAGTTGCTTCCGGGTTTCATCGCCCCGCCAGTAGGCTCCGGCAACAGCAAGCAACTTGATTGCTTTGATCATGGAGGTATCAGGTAGATGAGGTCCCCGGCAAAGGTCGGTAAAATGGCCTGTTTCGTAAAACGTGATCTCCCCGTCTTCCAGGTCATTGATCAGTTCAATTTTGTATTCATCCCCTTTCAGTGAAAAGTAGTCGAGCGCTTCCTTCTTGCTCTTTTCCATCCGTTTGAAGGATTGTTTTTCTTTAACCAGATCCTTCATTTTTTGTTCGATTTTCGGAAAATCCTCGGATGAGATAGTGTATTGTCCAAAATCGATGTCGTAATAAAACCCATTTTCAATATCGGGGCCAATCCCAAACTTGACACCCGGATAGAGCAGTTCAATTGCCTCGGCCATCATATGGGCAGAAGAGTGCCACAGGGTAGCTTTCCCTTCAGGATCATTCCAGGTGAGTAATCTGACCGTGGCATTTTGAGTAATGGGCCTTGTCGCATCCCAGATTTCTCCATTCACCTTCACGGATAAAACATTGCGCGCCAAACCTTCGCTAATGTCTCTGGCAATTTCTAGACCTGTAACACCTTCGGCATACTGCCTGACGGAATTATCTGGTAAGGTAATTTTGATCATTGTGATATTGTAGTCAATTTTGGGCGGCAAAGGTACAAATTTTCTTTGGTTAACCATGCCCGGTGAATACAATTGCCTACCTTTACGACGATCAAAGGAGACCACATTTAAATCATACCTATCATCAAACCTATCAACATCATGGAAAAACAAACGAACAAACATTGGTACTGGATCCTGATCAAAGGGATCATCATGATTTTACTGGCGGTTCTGATCCTCCAGAATCCGGGAGGGAGCCTGCTTGCCATCGCTTTGTACATTGGGATTGGATTCCTGGTAACAGGCCTGATCGTGATCGTGCAAGGTTTTGCACTTAAAAAACATTTTCCAAACTGGGGCTGGAGAGTCTTTGAAGGGATTCTAGACATTGTACTGGGCTTCATACTGATCGCACACCCGGCCCTGACGGCCACCGTCCTCCCCTTTATCATCGGCTTCTGGGGAGTCATCTATGGATTTTATCTCACAATTGACGGATTTTCAGGCGATAGAAATGCAGTGGTAAAATCCATTACAGGCATCCTTTTGTTGATCTTATCGTTCCTTATCATGTTCAATCCTGTCTTTGCAGGAGTCGCTCTGGTCATCTGGGTCGGAATCATCCTGCTGATCGGAGGTATTTACAACGTGATCGGATCATTCAGCCTGAAATAACCATTTTCTGGGGCTTTTCATTGGAGATCACCATATATAGCTATTTTTTCCTCTGTATGCCCATCTCTTTGTAATAAGAATCCAGAGCAAAAAGGATATCCCGATCATAGGGATTCCTTGAAAGCGCTTTTTCTAAAACGGAGATCGCCTCCTGACGGGATCCAACGGAGTATAAGCCTACACCATAAACATAGGCGTACCGGCTATTCTCGGGATCAGCTTCTGTGGCTTGTTTAAGATAATGAACACCCTCCTCGGTTTTCCCTCGTCGGACAAGTGCCAGCCCGAGTGCATGGAGAACATCTGCAGAGCCTGGATTGTATTCCAGAGCCTCTTTCAGGATTTCTTCTCCCTTTTCATCCTGATTCAATTGTCTGAAAAGATCAGCCAGATTGATGAAACTCATCGGGAGATAAGGCTCAATGGCAATCGCCCGGAGATAAGCTCGTTCTGCCTCTCCAGGATTGCCTCTGTCAAAGTAATAGTTCCCCAGATTCATCCAGGTGAAAGGAACATCCGCATTGATCATCTCCGTTTCAAGATATTCTGAAATCACCTGATCATAGTACGATTTTTCCTGGTTATTGAAATGCTGCACAGCGCTCAATGGTATATTGGATGCAGCCTGAGTCCGGATCAACCTGATGCTGTCGTACATCAGGATTCGAAAAATCATCGCTTTCTGGTCCTCTTCCAGGTTTCTGCTTCCTTCGATTGCGCCGTAACGGATCAATGGATCCCTATCCCGAACACCCGAAGAGACCGCTTCAAAAACAGAGGGATCCTGATAGTTAGCAAGGTAAAAAAAAGATGAACTCCTGACCATGGCAGGCAATGAGGTATCCTTTGCCAGCCGGATCAGCTCCGGAACGGCATCCGGGTAATTATTACGGGCTTTCCAGAAGGTCTCTCCATAATGCACTCCCCGGTCTTTTTTACCGTACCATTGGTAATAAGAGTCGGACAGTTTGGATAGGTTAGACAGGTTGGACAGGTTGTTATGACACCCGGAACAGGCATTCGGGGTTCCCATGCGCTCCGAGAGATCAGGCCGCGGATTCCTCATGCTGTGATCGCGACGGGGATCCACCTGCATATAGGTACGTTCGGGCATGTGGCACTCCACACACAAAGCTCCGGAAGAGTTTTCCTTGTGAAAATGGTGGGATTTAGTTCCGTAGAATTCCGGCAGGTGACAACGGTAACAAAGGGCATTTCCCTGAACATAGACTTTCAGGCTGTGGGGTTCATGGCAATCCGAACAGATGACTCCTTTGTGATACATCTTACTCTGTAAAAACGAGGCATAGACATAGACCTCATCATGAATCTGTCCATCCGGAAAGTAGAGAGGATCCACCAGCAATGAAGGCCGGTGAGTATCAAGAAGCGAGTGTCCGAAAGTGTAATCTTCATCAATCGTTGATCTCCTGGCATGGCACCGGGCACAGGTTTCGAGGGTCTTACGGCCGTCGCGTTTCACAGTCCGTTGAGCGATTGTGTTCCCGGAACCGAACACCCATGTTCCGGCTTCAGGATCCTTGAAACGGAAGACCAGCCCCATATCTCCCGGTTCAGGAGATGCAGGATGCTTTGCGGCTGCTTCTGCCCATTTGATATGAGCCGAACCCGGTCCATGGCAAGCTTCACAGGATACATCAATCTCCGACCATGTCGTATGGTAACTGGCGGTAGCCGTATCAAAATTCTTTTTCAGGTTTGTGGAGTGACATTCGGCGCACATGTAATTCCAGTTCTGTAAAATCCTTGTCCAATACAGGAAATCGGATGGGGGCACCTTCTCATCACCATAGATATGAAACCAACGTTGACCACCTTCTTCCCTGAGCCTGGTATCCCAACAGAGTGGCAAACACTGGTATCTTCCTCCGGGAAATGCCACCAAGTACTGCTGTAATGGCCTGACACCAAAGACATAATCCACCTTATATTCTTCCATCTCGCCGTCAGGCCCTGTGGTATAGACGAAATAGCCTCCATTTTTTTTGTAAAATCTCGACTCAATACCAAGATGCCAGAAAGTGACATCATTGAAATCTCCTAAAACAGTTGCACTGTCAGCGACATCCATTGCCCGGTCATGGTCGGATCCGGTAAAAAGTGCATATTGTTTTTCATGGCATGATTTACAGGTTTCTCTCCCGACAAAGGCTAAGGAGTCGGTGTTTCCAGCCTTCGTGAATTCGTTTCGGGAGGGATGGTCGTCACATCCGGTAATGATAAAGAGAGTAAACGCGGCAGAAAACAAGGAAATTAAAATGGATAATACCGGAAAATTCCTGGTCATTTGAGATCTATGGTTGATTTCGCACTGGCGAATATATAAAAAAGATCTATTTTTCTTAAGTTTGCATAAAAGAGATCAGATGGAACCGGAAGAAGCTGAACCGAAGAGTTATTCGAGAAGACAATTTTTCCGTCATCTCTCCTGGTCGGTATTGGGTTTTGCCGGGTTGGCTGCAGTACCATTTGTCGTCTCGTCCCTAATCCCCAGGAAAGTCATTGAGAACAAGCGGATCCGAATTGGCAAACCCGGTGATTTTCCCATCAACCGGATGACTTATCTTCCTGATTCACATCTTTATATTCTCCGCGATCCCAGTGGCATCGCCGCCATGTCTGCCATCTGTACGCATCTGGGATGCGTGGTTGAACAGGACGTATCAGGGTTTCTTTGTCCTTGCCACGGTTCCAGTTTCAGCCTGAACGGAGTAGTTGAAAAAGGGCCGGCTCCCAGGAACCTTCCATGGTACCGGGTTTCAACCCTCCCCGATCAATCGCTTGTTGTAAACATGAATCAACAGGTCTCTCCCGAAACACGTCTTCAAACCTGACATGCCAGTGCCAGAACAATCCACCGGAAAAGAGCGTGCTGCAGAACGCCTGCGAAAGGTTTCGCAGAATTTTTTTCTGCACATCCACGATCCCAGGCTCTTTCCTGATTCGCTCTCCCCTCTTTCTACGATGGGTTTGGGTGTTATTTTAGCCTCTCTTTTTATTGTTCAGCTTACCACCGGGATGCTGTTAATGGTTCACTATACACCTTCGGTGGATACCGCTTATTTTTCGGTGAAAGAGATCATTTTTTATGTGCCGGGAGGCCGGGTCTTCCGGAATATCCATCGGTGGTCGGCGCACGCCATGGTGTTTGTGACCTTTCTTCACCTTTTCAGAACATTTTACAAAGGAAGTTATTATGGCTCCAGAAGGACCAATTGGGTGATCGGAGTTGTTTTGTTACTGGTTGTGATGATGATGAGTTTCAGCGGCTACCTGCTTCCCTGGGATCAACTGGCTTTCTGGGCAGTGACCATCGGCTCCAATATTGCCGCATCGTTCCGTGAATTCACTGACCTGCTGGGAATCACGGGACACATCAATCCCGGAGGGTTTTTCCGGAAGATCCTTATCGGTGGACAGGAAGTGAGCCAGGCAACGCTCACACGATTCTTTACCCTCCATGTCATGATCCTGCCGGTCACCCTGCTTGTTTTGATCGGATACCACTTCTGGAGGATCCGGAAAGCAGGCGGGTTAGCCCGCCCATTAGATGGAGATATATCCTCCCCAGACCAGATCCCTGCCTGGCCTACCGCTTTCTGGGCTGAAGTCTCCATCTTTCTGACCGTAGTCGCTATGTTGCTGGTCGTTGGTATGCTCGCCGATGCTCCCTTAAAGACTATCGCTAACCCAAATTTCCCTGAGAACCCGGCCAAATCACCCTGGTACCTGCTCGGTATTCAAGAGATCGTCTCCTACTCGGCATTCGCCGGCGGTTTTGTCATTCCGCTGCTTTTCATCACCTTTCTGATCTATATCCCCTGGTTTGATCCTGACGGTTCTGCTCATCAGGGTGTATGGTTCGGCGGGAAGAACGGGCTGAAAGTCACTTGGTTGTCTGCCCTGATCGGTGCTATGATTCCCATCGTGTTGATTGTACTTTCCATTTTCATCAAAAGTCCCGGAACTCAGGGATCTTCCTTAAACATTCTCCTAACCATGGTTCTGAACCCGGGAACTCTTTCAGTCATTGGTTACTTTATCTGGACAGGGATGGTCAGAAAAGCGACCTCCTCCAGACGTTTGACAGTACTGGCTTTATTCACCGCTTTCATGATGGGATGGACGATCTTTATGATTATCGGGATTTGGTTTCGCGGTGAGAACTGGCAACTCGGGATATGAAACAGGAAGATCGTTACCGTCTCTTTTTTTCACAGGCAGCCAAGTTCTCTGCCCTGATGATCATTTTTATACTGGTGGTAGGATGGGTTAGTGAAGGTCTTTTTTCTTCATGGAAGCAGTTGCAGAGAGAGTACAGCAGAACAATCCGGAAAAAGTATCCGGATCCCCAGGAGCGCGCTAACCTTCTTCCTGAACATGGGGTGTACCAGGTGGAATTGGAGGAACTCAAACGTACTGATCGGTGTATCACCTGTCATCTGGCCATTGAAGGATCTCTGCTTGACTCTCTGGACCAACCATTCAAGGTTCACCCGGGGTCGCATCTGGAACATCACCCGGTTAAACAATACGGATGTACAATTTGTCACGGCGGACAGGGTCAGGCGCTGGACAAGCGGAATGCATTTGCTCTGAACCCGCAAAACGACTGGGATCATCCTATTCTTGAGTCCCCGTTTATTGAATCTTCCTGCGGGAAATGCCACTTATCCTTATTCTCTGTCGACTCTATTCTGGCTAACAGTGCCGTGCTGGAGCACGGACGTACCATCTTCCTGCGGGAAGGATGCCTGGGTTGCCACAAAGCACGAGGGGTTGGGGGAATGCTGGGGCCCGACCTGACAGCCCAGGGAGATAAAACCAAACATGAATACAACTTCCGGAATATCAAGGGAAAGCAGACAATCTCCAACTGGATTGAACAACATTTTATGGATCCTGAGATGGTCTCTCCCGGATCCAGGATGTTACATTTCGACCTGCCAAAAAGCGAACTGGAAGCGTTGGCTACTTGTGTGATGGGGCTATCCAAACCCGATCTTCCCTATGAATACATCGGTCTGGACGTTCTCAATGAATTGAAAGGGATACGACCTGACCTTGATGGAGGACCACTTTACGGGATGACCTGTTCTGCATGTCACGGCACGACAGGAGAAGGAAAACGATACACGGTATTCAAGTCCGGCATTCCGGCTATCGGACAGCCGGGATTCATGGCTATTGCATCGCCTGATTATATTGCGTTCATTTTACACTACGGCCGAACAAGCCAGCTGATGACTTCCTGGGCGCCGGATTTCTCAGGGTTATCGTTAGCCGAAGTGGAACAACTGAATAAGCTTGTACGTTCACGGAGGGCAGCCAATTCAACCTGGAATGTCACTTCTGAGCTGGTGCGTACGGGAAAAGGCTCAAAGCAGGAAGGAGAAGCATTATTCCGTACCCGCTGCCAGACCTGTCACGGACCGGAGGCAAAAGGAGATCTTGCCATCGGGTTCAACCATCCGGATTTCTTCCGGGCCGCTTCCATGGAATATTTGTATTTAACGATATTCCGAGGCCGGCTGAACACGGCCATGCCATCCTGGTCTTTCCTTACTGATCAGGAGATAGGGGATCTGATCAGCTATATCGGAAGTTTTGGTGATCTGAAGATAAGCCACGAGGCATCAGGCATCAGGCATCAGATTTTTAAGATGCCGGATCCCCGATCCCCGATCCCGGATATGGTATCTAGTGCCGAGCGTTTCCATTACCTCTGTTCCCGCTGCCACGGGGAGTATGGGGAAGGTGGCACCGGCCCAGCCATACTGAACCACGACTTTCTGCTGACGGCCGATGACCGGTTCCTCTATCAGACCATCTCCTTTGGCCGGGAACATACCCCGATGCATGGCTGGATAAGAAGCGGAAGCCAGGAAGGCGGCCTGCCACCTGGTGAGATCCTCGGGATTGTTGATTTCATAAAGTCCTGCCAAGACACTAACTGGGAGTATATCTATCCGGGACCAACCCTGGGCGATAAAACCAAGGGGAAAGAACTTTTCGGATCCCTCTGTTCAGCGTGCCATGGAACTCATGGAACGGGACTGAAAGCGCCTTCCCTGAATGATCAGGTCTTTTTAAATGCTGCTACCAATGGCTTCCTGGCAGCTACAATTACACTGGGAAGAGAGGGGACAGAGATGCCGGAATGGGGAAGTACCACAGAACAGCATCCGGCGCTAACCACTCAGCAACGAAACGATCTCGTCGCTTTTATCAGGTCATGGCAACGGGTTCATCTACCGGTTTCATCCGGCCAACCATAGAAAACCTTTGCCGAATTATTGCCCGATGATCCTGAACTCCGTACGCCGGTTGTTCGCCCGGCCTTCATCGGTGTCGTTTGAGTCAATGGGTTTGGAGAATCCATAACCGGCATAGGTCATCCTGACCGGTGAAATATCCTGGCTGACAAGGTAGTCGAAAACCGCTTTTGCCCGGTTCCCGGAAAGTTCCAGGTTATGTTCTTCCGAACCGATGATATCAGTATGTCCACTAATCTCAATCTTTAACGAGGGATTAGATTTCAGGAGATTGACAAGTTTATTGAGCTCGATGTAGGATATAGGTTTCAGGTCGTATTTATCAGTATCGTAAAAGATATTCTTCAGTACCACGGTCTCCCCTATTTTTATCGGCTGCAGCGGGATATTCTTCAAGTAAGGTTTGGCCGGGTCGCGGATGCCGGTGAGGGCAAAATTATCTGAATAGAACAGGTATCCTTCCCTTGATACATTCAGGGCGAAGTCACGGTAGGCCGGCAGACAAACCAGGAAAGAGCCGTCAATAGGGTCAGATGTAGCCTGCACAACCAATTGGTTTCGTTGAAGATCGGTTAATTCAAAGTAGGCCTGAAGCCTCTTGCCACTCTCTATATCGTAAACAATTCCTTTTAGGTAAGTGACCGGGTTAGGCTGGGCTTCTTTGTATAAAGGGAACGAGTAAATATCCTGCCGTCCTTTCCCGCCAAGTTTATCGGATGAGATATAGGCAATATCTCCTGTGGAGTTCACGATCAGGGTAATCTCATCAGCGTAGGTATTGATCGGATAACCCAGGTTGACGGGATTTCTCCAGGATCCGTCAGGATTTTTCCGGGTATAGAAAAGGTCCAGTCCGCCCATTCCCGGATGCCCTTTGGAAGCGAAGTAGAGGGTTTGATCATCCGGATGGATGAATGGATTCTGTTCTTCACCCGACGTATTGACGGAGTCACCCAGGTTCACGGGGGCAGTCCAGTCGCCGGCAGGCAATAATTTCGTTTTCCAGATGTCACTGCTTCCCTTGCCCCCTCCCCGTTTGCTCGCGAAATAAAGGGTTTCGCCGTCGGAAGAGAAAGAGGGTTGTGAATCCCATGCTTCGGAGTTGACAACCGGTCCCAGGTTGCGGGGAACAGACCAGCGGTCCCCCATTTTCCACGACCAGTAAATATCGCAGCTTCCATAGCCATCCTCACGCTGGCAGGCAGCAAAGAAAAGCAACTGACCATCGGGCGAGATGGAAATGGCTCCCTCGTTCCCACGGGTATTGATCGGAGGTCCAAGGTTAACGGCCTTTCGCCATGCTGTATCAGAAACTGTTGAACGGTAAAAATCCTCTTCGATGGCATCAGAGGTTGTCTCAACAATGACACTTGTGGGCAGACGGCGTGTGAAATAGAGTGTTTGTTTATCGGACGAAATGGCGTTGATATATTCATCATGCCGGGTGTTGATGCTATCTCCCAGATTATGTGGATCAAAAGGGACCGGGTGAGCCATCATCTCCATTCCGAAATCACACCGCAGGATATTCTCCTCCGTCTGCCATCTCCGGTTCGCAGGCCCTTTATTATAGGAGAGATATTTTTCATAATTCCCTTTTGCTTCTGCATACCTTCCCATCATCAGTTTCAGGTTTCCAAGGATCACATAGAGGTTGTAATCCATATCGGGAAGAAACTGAACTGCTTGATCGTAAAAGTCAATAGCTCCTTCAACGTCCCTCAGTTCCGCCGCTATGTCTCCCCTGAGCGCCCAGGCTTCGGCAAACCGGTCATCCTCCTCAAGCGACTTGTCAAGCAGCTCCAACGCCTGGGGATATTCCCGAAGTTGGTACCGCTCATAAGCCTGCAGGTATAGTTTCTGTGCTTTTTTTGACGTTGAGGAGAGTTCCGTCACGTTTTGAGCTGCTGATTCATGGCCTATCGACAGTGACCAGTGATTGGTGACCGGTGAATAGTGAATAGTGAGAAGTGAGAAATAAGAAACAATTATAACTTTCAGCATGAGTTTCATTAGACAAATGTAAAATGTAAAATGCAAAATGTAAAATCTCTCATACCACTCTACGGTATCCCTATATACTTATGTGTCTGCAGAGAGAGTCTCCAGGATGGGTTTGATTCGATGTAACGAATTATTAAAGGAAGCATCCGGTTGCGTTGACTCCATTCAGGCTGGAGGAACCTGTGAGCAGCCGGGCGCATTCTCTCCGCCTGCTTCTCCGCCCAGTTAAAATCTTCCTCCTGATGGATGATCACCTTGAGTTCATCGCTAAAGCCATAAAATTCTTCCCGCGGGGCCCACTCCTGCTTCGGGGATAAACAGATCCAGTCCCATCTCCCCGACAATGGCTGTGAGCCGGAAGTTTCCAAGAAAGTTTTTACGAAGGTCGATTGCTTTATGCCTTGTGGCTCAAGGCTTTTCAACTGATCACACAAATAGTTTAGATTATATAAAAGGGGTTCCCCACCTGTGACAATAACAGCATTAACCTTCGATTGAAGCGCTTTTTCAACCACGATATCTGTTTTGACAGGTGGAAAGAGGTCGGCATTCCACGACTCTTTCACATCACACCAGTCACATCCCACATCGCACCCTCCGATCCGGATAAACCAGGTCGCCTCCCCGGTATGATACCCCTCCCCCTGAAGAGACAGGAACTCCTCCATTACAGGAAGTAATCTGCCGGATTTAAGAAGCTCTTGCTGGGTCATCTCTTGTCCGCTTGTCCGCTTGTCCGCTTGTCCGCTTGTCCGGTAGTTCCAGCCTTCAGTGTATTCTGCAACAACGACACGATCGTCATGGGGCCTACTCCGCCGGGAACCGGTGTGATATAAGAGCATTTACCTGCCACCTGATCAAAATCCACATCTCCGGTCAGCCGAAATCCTGATTTCTTTGAATCATCCGTGATCCGGTGCATCCCGACATCGATGACCACGGCGCCTTTCTTCACCATTTCTCTTGTCACGAAATGCTTTCGTCCCATGGCAACGATCAGAATGTCAGCTTCGCGTGTGATCCCGGGGATATTCCCGGTAAAGCTGTGACAGAGGGTTACGGTACAGTTGCCGGGAGATGCTTTCCTTGAAAGGAGGATGCTGACCGGAGTTCCAACAATATGGCTTCGTCCGAGAACAACACAATGCTTCCCGGCAGTCTCTATCTGATAACGCTCAAGCAGCGTTAAAATACCCATCGGGGTAGCCGGTAAGAGAGTGGGAATACCCAACATCATCCGGCCGAGGTTCTCCGGATGAAATCCGTCAACATCCTTTGAGGGGCTGATCCGTTCAATGATCTTCTGCTCATTGATGTGTTTTGGAAGCGGCAGTTGAACGATAAAACCGTCGACGTCATGATCGAGGTTTAAAAAGTCGACCACTTCCAGCAGTTCCTTCTCTTTGATTGTCTCAGGATAGCGGTATACCGACGAGATGATCCCCACCTCGCGGCTGTTCTTCTCTTTTGAAGCCACATAGGTCTGGCTCGCCGGGTTCTCTCCCACCAGAACAGCCGCGAGGTGGGGAGCCCGCTGGCCATTATCGATCATTTCCGCCACCTCCTTTGCGATTTCCGCTTTTATTTTGGAGGCTAATTCTTTCCCATCAAGTAGTATCATGTTTCCGTCTTTCGTATTTCCGTATTTCCGTATTTCTAGTTTTTCTTCATATTCCGCATCATCTGGGCCATATTGCGACCTTTACTCGTGGTCATCATCCGCATCATCTTCCGGGTATCTTCAAACTGTTTCAACAGCCGGTTCACATCCTGGATTGTCGAACCCGAGCCTTCAGCAATCCGTTTTCTGCGGCTTCCGTTCATCACAGTGGGGTCAGACCGTTCCAGCGGGGTCATGGAATGGATGATGGCTTCAATGCCTTTGAATGCATTGTCGTCAATATCAAGGTTCCGAATCGCTTTACCCATTCCGGGGATCATCCCCATCAGGTCTTTCACATTACCCATCTTCTTAATCTGCTTGATCTGAGAAAGGAAGTCATTGAAATCGAACTGATTTTTGGCAATTTTTTTCTGAAGTTGTTTTGCCTCCTCCTCGTCATACTGTTCCTGAGCCTTTTCAACCAGCGAAACAATATCACCCATTCCAAGGATCCGGTCAGCCATACGGGCAGGATAGAAGACATCGATGGCATCCATTTTCTCCCCGATCCCAATAAATTTGATCGGTTTATTCACGACCGATTTGATACTAAGCGCCGCCCCGCCACGCGTATCTCCATCCAGTTTGGTGAGTACTACCCCGGAATAATCCAACATATCGTTGAATGCTTTAGCTGTATTTACTGCATCCTGGCCTGTCATCGAGTCAACGACAAAGAGGATCTCCTGGGGGTTGACCGCTTGCTTGATCGCGGCAATCTCTTTCATCATCTCCTCATCAACAGCCAGTCTCCCAGCGGTATCCACGATCACCATCTGGAAACCAAATTCACGGGCATATTTAACGGCATTCTTTGCAATTTTAACCGGCTCCTTGCTTTCCGCTTCGGTAAACACCTGAACACCAATCTGTTCTCCAAGGACTTGTATCTGGTCAATGGCAGCCGGACGGTAAACGTCTCCGGCAACCAACAATACCTTTTTATTTCGTTTCGTCTTCAAATGGTTTGCAAGCTTGGCAGCAAACGTGGTCTTTCCCGAACCCTGAAGCCCTGCAATCAGTACAATAGCCGGATCGCCTTTCAGGTTGATCTCCGATTGAGCGCCTCCCATCAGGTCAACCAGTTCGTCATGAACGATCTTGACCATCAGCTGTCCGGGTGAAACAGCTGTCAGTACATTCTGGCCCAGCGCTTTTTCTTTAATATCATCGGTGAACTGCTTGGCAATTTTATAGCTGACGTCAGCATCCAGAAGCGCTTTCCGGACATCTTTCAAGGTCTCGGCAACATTGATCTCTGTGATGTAGCCGTGACCTTTAAGAACCTTGAACGCTTTGTCCAGTTTGTCACTTAATCCTTCAAACATAACTTGAGTTTGGCTTTTAAAACGAGGGGCAAAGTTACGAAATCCGGTCGATTTCTTCCTTCCTGCAAACCAAAACTTGTATTCGAGATAAATTACATATATTTACATTTTA
>JAFGNY010000292.1 GCA_016926765.1 Bacteroidales bacterium
CCCCTGCCCCCGAATAAAGACCTCCTCCCGGATGGCCATCGCCTGTGCCATTGCCTCCTGGTCGGATCGGTCAATCCGTGAGACTATTCTGTTGTTTTGCTCTATGTTGATCATGGCCACATGTTTTAGCTTTACCTGAGCTGATTTGATCCCATAAAAGTACACATTTTCCAAGGGGTTTTTCGTATCTTCGCCCTTGGGAAAGAACCAAGAATAATACCTTTAACCGTCAACAAAATGATTGCCCAGGAGACCATCGACCAGATATTTTCCGCGGTTCGCATCGAAGAGGTGGTTGGAGATTTCGTAACACTGAAACGCCGGGGTGTAAACATGATTGGTTTATGCCCGTTTCACAATGAAAAAACTCCCTCTTTCACGGTATCGCCAGTTAAAGGTATTTTCAAGTGTTTTGGCTGTGGAAAAGCGGGAAATGCCGTGAATTTTCTCATGGAGCACGAGCATTTTACCTATCCTGAAGCCCTTCGCTTCCTGGCCAGAAAATACCAGATTGAGGTGGAAGAGGAGGAGGTCTCTCCAGGGCAACAAGAGGAGATAAATGAACGGGAACGGTTGTTCAATCTCAATCAATTTGCCGCAGATTATTTCATCCACACCCTTCATACAATGGAAGAGGGAAAGGCGGTTGGACTCAGTTATTTAAAAGAGAGAGAAATACGGGATGATATCATCCGAAAGTTTCAGATAGGGTATTGTCCTTCTGTTTGGGATGCTTTTACCTCACATGCCCAAAAAAATGGATATACGACTGATATTCTGGTTGAAAGCGGACTAACTCTTCAAAAAGAGGAGCGGTATTATGACCGGTTTCATTCCCGTATCATTTTCCCCATCCACAGTGCATCCGGACGTATTATCGGGTTTGGTGGGCGCATCCTGTCGGCCGATAAAAACCGGCCGAAATACATCAATTCGCCTGAATCCAGCATTTACAATAAAAGTAAATCCCTTTACGGACTTTATTTTGCCCGCAATGCTATCGCGTCCCATGACGATTGTTATCTGGTCGAAGGATATACGGACGTAATAGCCCTGCACCAGGCTGGAATTGAGCAAACTGTTGCCTCCTCTGGGACCTCCCTTACCCAGGAACAGATCCGGCTGATCAGGAGGTATACCACCAATATTACCATTTTGTATGATGGTGATCCTGCCGGGATCAAGGCCTCTTTCAGGGGCATTGACATGATCCTGGAGGAGGGGATGAACGTTAGGATTGTTCTTTTTCCTGACGGAGAGGATCCGGATTCCTTCACCCGAAAGCATCATCCGGATGAGGTTAAAGCTTTCATTGCCAATCATGCAGAAAATTTCATTCTCTTTAAAACCCATTTACTGCTGAAGGAGACCGCAGGAGATCCCATCCGGAAAGCATCCCTGATCAAAGAGATTGTGGCTACAATTGGATTGATACCAGATGGCATAACCCAATCGGTTTATGTTAAAGAGTGTGCGGAGGTGATGGAGGTACCGGAACAGATTCTCATGAATGAGGTGAGGAAAATAGTACGAAGCAAGCTTAAAAAAGGATTGCCGGCAACCGAACCGACCGACATCATTGCAGTTGCTGAGAAAACTCCTCCACAGGAAGAGTTTGCCCTTGATCCGGATGAATATCAGGAGAAGGAGCTTATCCGGTTGTTATTGCTTTATGGAGAAGCAGAGATCCCAATAACCCGCCTGCATGAAAACAACCAGGAAGAGGTTTCAATGATCCAGGTTGCTGATTTCATGGTAATGGATCTCTCCGGAGATGATCTTCATTTCAGGAATCCAACGCTTGAAGCGGTCTTTTCGGTATACCGCGAAGGATTTGAACAGGGACGGATACCCTCCCGTGATCAATTTATTTCACATGCTGATCCGGAAATTTCACGTACAGCGATTGATCTGATGGTAACTCCTTATGAATTAAGCGATAACTGGGAGAAAAACAATATTTTCATCGAAACGGAAGAAAAACGGATCAAACAATTGGTTTTCACTGCCATCTTGTCGTTCAAAGGGAAAAAACTGGATACCATGATCGCTGAAAAACTCCTGGAGATCCAAACCATTACCGACCCCGCCGATCAGGCGATCCTGCTACAGGAACTGAAAAACCTGAAACAAAGCAGTATGTTGATAAACAAAGAGTTGGGTCGTGTTATAACCAGATAATTACTGGCGAAACAATACGATCCTGTTTTGATATAAATTCCATTGGTCCATCAATGCCTTGAATGCCGAATAGTGGCCAGGTTCAATGGTAGCATGAGGTATATGAAGGGATCTCTTCACGTGAACCAGATTCCCTTTTCGCAGGACGATGAAAGAAAATGAACCTGCCTGGTTGGTGGTTTTGATCTCCTTTTCTTCCGATAGCAATGTTATATGATCGGGGAAGGCAAGAGTAAAGGAATAGGACTCTTCCATCGCAGATGATAACTCAAGGGGGGTATGGCGTGTTGATTCCAGATAGTGAATTCCGGTTTGTTCACTGCCTCCTTTCATCACGGGGAATTCAAATGTCAGATACCCTATATCACTTGTAACCTCTGGTTCTTTTTTAACTTCAGCAGAAAACGTTGTTTTTTCCAGCGACAATTCGGTTATCATCACATCCCGGATCTCTCCCGGATGCAAACCACCGGAAAAATAGTATTTCAGTTTTGATTCATCGCGCATAAGAGCCAGAACCGGATTAGCCTGACCGGCCACCTCTCCTGTCAGAGACCCCGTCAATAAAAGAGAATCCGACAATACCAAGGAACCATTGAGGTGGATTGTGCTTTTCGGTGCTTCGGAAGAGATAACGGAAAAGGTGTTATCATCCTGAAAGACCAATATGGTCTGGTTTGGGGACAACACGGCCTTATCAAAAGCATTGATTTGATCTACAGCAAGATATATTTTCCCCATTTTCGGTAATGGCACCTGAACTACCCAGGTTGATATGGTTGTCAGGTTTCCTATCTGCTGATCAAAGAGCCGGGGTTCCATCACAATGGCCGGCATGGCATTTACACCCGATTTTCTGAGCAGGGCTGTTAATAGTACGGCTTTTTCGGCCGGTGTTCCTCCATTGCTTTTCCAGACATCCTGCAGTGGCCGAAGTCGATATCCTGTATAACAATCAGGTATACTATACAAGTTCAGCTCCTTAACCACCATCTCCTGCCATCCGAAGATCTCCTCTTTTTTTGTTGTTCCGGAACCATCTGATCGGTTGACCCTCTTCTCCATCTCTGGTGACAATTCGAAGGAAAATGCTTCCTGTTTTCCATAAAATGCTGCCAGGTTGTTGTACCCTTTGTCGGTGCTAAATATCAATACTGGAATATTTTCTCCGTTCTTACCAGAAAACCTCTCTTGTGTAACAGCGGGAATTGATTCTCGATGCCAGCGATATGATGTTGCTCCATTCTGGCGTAACAGTATTGGTTTTTCATTGGAGTTAAAAAGATGATAATGAAGAGATTGATCATCGGGAATCGTGACTGTCACCGACAGATTGGTAACTGGTTGGGACTCGGCCAAGGATTCTGTTCCCATCAGGGCGGGGAAAAATCCTTTTTGGGTATGAATCGTATAATCCAGATAAATCGTAGCCCCGATTTCCAGGCCTGTATGGGTAATGACCATTTCACGGAGATGATTGAATGCCGGACAATGATTGGCAAAACGGGGCAATACTTCATTAAAGGCATTTTTGGGGACCATTATTTTTTTCCCATCAGCCATAATGGTGTAAGCGTTATGGATGATAAGTTCCTGATAATCCGGATTGTATACAACAAAAGTCTCTCCGAATAACCGGTGAAACGCATTATAGGATTGCAACCGGATGGTTTTGGTATACCGGTAATCCATGGTACCATCGGTATTCAGGGTATATGATTTTTGCAATTCCTGATAAACTGCATCAAAAAGGTTGGTTTGTCCGAATACCACTACAGCCTGAAAAAGCATCAGAATTCCTGTGGTACAATATACTATCTGCTTCATGTGTTAATGTGTTTTCGTTACTTGGCCAATGTAAGAATAACCGATTGTTCGGCAAACCGCTTCTGGTTTTCCACTACCGTTTTAACAGCCTGCCATTCACTGGGTTCATAAATCCGTTTTCCAAGGGTTATGGTCTCTTCAAAAATCAATGTATTTCCATCGAGAGTATATCCACCAGCCATTGAGGCTATGTCTGTATGGTGGTCAATGGATGCCGGTATTCTTATAATTGATTCATTTTCAGGCAAAAGAATGGTTTCCCTGATCGAAACAAACCGGGAGCAACGATCCCTGAAGGGGTACTTCCGGATATCCGGATTGGTATTCATATTCAGGTGAGACTGGGTATTCTGAAAAGGATTTCTGGCCAGTAACGGAGTGAAAAACAGCGTATTCCCGGCAACAATGGCATAATCCGGTATGGTATACTCCACAACAATGGTTACCGGATTGTTCAAATAATCCATTGGGTCTCCATAATTTACTTTTTCTATCCGACAGTTGGGGTGAAGCCGCAACAATTCCCGTTCAATGACCTGATCCCAATACGGTTTGCCGGAATACCGGAAATAGTTTCTCAGTGCGGCATCAGATTGTCCTTCGGCAGTAATCGTCAACGATCCTGTCAGGGTTCCATCTGCCAACAGGGATGAGGTTCCCGAGATCTCAACAAAATGGTTTTGCGGGTCGGATATTGGCGTAGTAGCAAGATCAGCTCCTTCGGGCAATCCCATCAGGTACTGTTGTTGTTGCTCGGCGCTGGACCACAATTCACGGATAAATGGAACCCAGGTGGGATCTAGCAACTGATATTCACCATTCCCTCTTTTGACTACCGTGACACTATGATTGAACTGATCAGCCGGAATGAGATCGATGCGTGATCCGGCCATGGTCATAGCGGCATAGGATTCAAATCCGGCCGCTCTCAACATGGTGATCAACATACCGGCCTTATCTTTGCAAACCCCGCAGCGGTCGGTAAAGGTCATGTCTCCTGTATGTAGTGTAAATCCCTCTCCTTCTCCCATAGAGATTCCTGAATACCTGATTTCATCAGCACACCAATGGGTCAGCAGGGAGATAGAGTCCTCTTCTGTTTTGGCATCCCGAAGAATTTCGTTTACCTTGGCCGTGATCTCCGGGGTAGTTTCAAAACTGCCAAAATCCTCATTTACACCATAAAACCAGATGGATTTGGCATACCAATCAGGGCTGGTCGAGAGCAGTAATTTGGGTGCCACGTCCGATAGGGCAACCATTCCAGGTTCGCGCTCAACAGGCAATAACTCCTTTTTCGTAAATGTGTATACAAAGGCATCCCCTTCTTTCCATCCCGAAATACCTACCTCTCCGTTGTAAAATTCAAACTGAAGGGTTTTTGTCAGCGGGAGGCTAACCTGATAAACTTTTTCCTTAACCGGGTTTGGACCAAAAAACTCCACAATATCATAAAAATGGCCCCGCATGGGCGGAATGTACCGGTCATCATCCTCAAACAACAGGGCATAAGTGAATCCCTTCCTGAACATAACCACATCTATGGCATCCCCGGGTTCAAGACGGCCCACCTCAATCATTTTTTCCCTGGCACCCCAATAGATCGCTCTGGCGGGTGCCGGATAATCCATGACACCGGAAACATCTACTTCCTCCTGTTGTCCATCAGCTCTGTATATGGTCAGGTGTTGGATCTCCACATAGGCCGACTGAGGGTCATAACCAAAAACAAGGACGCTAAGCTCTTTTGCTCCCTGGGTGGTTAACACCTTATACAGCGTATGATTCCACACATAACTCAATCCTGTTTCTCTGACCTGGGTAATCGTACTGTCAAAAACGACAAGTAAATCTGCCCGGGGATAGTTCGTTGAAGTTCCGGCGTTGGAAATCAATCCCGGAATCGGATCCGTAGCCAAGGCGGAATAACCAAATCCAATTAAAAACAACAAAATAAATCCTTTTTTCATATGGTTCATTTTTGATATTCATTGGTGTCTAAAAGGGTTTCCAGACGAATCCGCATCTCCCGGTTCTCTATAGCCAACTTTCGTTGATATGCGGCAATCTCAATGGTCATGATGGTTTGTTCGAGATCATAGGGTTTCAATACGTATCCATATGGTTTAACATGAAAAGATCGTTCATAGATTTCCCGGGAACTTTGACCAGTCAGAAAGATAATGGCGCAGTCCGTTATCTCACACAACAACCCGGCGGTTTCAATACCATCTTTTTCCCCGCGCAAACAAACATCCATTAAAACAATTTCAGGGGATTTGTGCTGCTCTTTCAATAGCAATATCTCTTTCAACGCCTCTTCTCCCCTGGTGCTCATGCCCAGAAACACAAAACCCGCACGCATCAGTTGATCTTTAAGGTTTGCCGCAATCAGCAATTCATCTTCAACAATATAAATGCTTGTTTCGTGTTTCATTTTTCGCTCCGTAACATAGTTAAAAACTGAACCTCTTTCTCATCAAGGAATCGCCATTTTCCCCTGGGAAGATTTTTTTTGGTCAGGCCGGCAAAAGATACCCGGTCCAGTTTAACAACGTCATATCCCAATTGAGCAAAAATACGTCTGACAATCCTGTTCTTCCCCGAATGCAGCTCTATGCCTATCTCTTTTTTGTTTTTCCCATCCAGAATATACTCTATGGCGTCAACTTTGATGAAACCGTCTTCCAGTTCAACACCCTCTCTTATTTTGTGCATATCATTGGAAGTTAAGGCCTTATCAAGTTCAACATGATAAATCTTTTTTACTCCATAGCGTGGGTGTGTCAATTTTTTCGCCAGTTTTCCATCGTTGGTAAAAAGCAAGAGTCCGGTCGTGTTTCGGTCGAGACGGCCAACCGGGTAAACTCGTTCACGACAGGCATCGCGAATAAGCAACATGACCGTTTTTCGATCCTTTGGATCGGTTGTTGTGGTAATATAATCCCTTGGTTTATTCAAGAGGATATACTGTAG
>JAFGNY010000043.1 GCA_016926765.1 Bacteroidales bacterium
ATGGGAAACCTGTTAATGAATTACACAATCCATCACTGCAGAATACTAAAACAAAGTGGATTTGGGATGGGACAGATAATCTTGGGAATGAAGTGCCTCCCGGAATCTATATATTATCAGTAATCACAGGCGATAAAGCTCTTACAAGTAAAATTATTAAACTGGAATAATGCTAATCATCAGTCTGATTAAATCCTGATTACTGCTTGATGATTTTATGCGTCTCAACCAGATCTCCGGCCACGATCCGGATAAAATAAAGTCCGGTTGGCTCGGTATCAATCCAGATCTCATGATGTAGACTATATGGATACCGATCTTTCAGAACCAGTTGACCATGAATGGAGTGGATGGTTACTTCTACCGGGTCAGGCGCCATGGGATCAGAACATTCCAGAATAAAACTTCCCGTGGTCGGATTCGGATAAATCGAAAAAACCTGCCTATTGGAGTTCTCCTGAATACCTGGGTTGGGTTTGATTGTAACATGAATGGAATCACTTCTCCAGCACCAGTTTAAATCGGCTACGCTCAGGTAATACCATCCGGTTTTTGTTACCATGAATTCCGGTTCGGTTGATTCCCCGAAATTCCAGTCATATACTGCCCAATTGCCGGGAGGGATGATCAGAAACTCATCAATTGCAGTGGTGTCCTGGCCAAGGTCAAACGGATGTGCGATCCGGATGTATTTGCCCAGGAAGCCGGAGGTGTCACCGGGAGTGGTCAGACTGAGATTGCCAAACTCAGCTGTCCCTGAAAAACAGCCACTGATAGCGAGATTGGAACAGTTATCAAGATAAACATAATTTGTTATAACCAGCTTTGATCCTTTATGCATAAAGAGGTCGAGGAGTTCTCCATCCATACTATATTCCATGATCAGGGTTTTCAGGTAATAACCGGCTGAATAAGTGCAGTCGTTGATCGTTGTCGAATGTTGAAACGTAAATGACGGGAAAAGAGTGTCGCGGGAGATCGTCAGGTTAACCCCTTTATAACCGTAATATGGCTCCGTTTCATAGGTATGATACCAGAGGAGATGTAGGGAAGAATCCATCTTCCCCATGATTGCAGGGTAATGGTTTTCTTCCGGAGCAGGGATGGTTAGGTTGGAAAACACCAGGGAGTCGTAATAGCTTCCTGCAAAATAGAAATGGCCTGAGTCGCCGGGGATGAAGTCATGGATATTCCATGGCATGACAAAGGCCCTTGAATAAACAGGAGACCCTTCCTCATTGAGGATGATCAGGAAATTGACCGATTGACTCTGCGGATCAGGATCCCACAGGGTATCCTGCCCAATGATCAGGGATGTTGAGGTCTCTCCCTCCAGAACATACCGGCCGTCCTGTGTACACCTGATATCCCGAAGGTGAGGTGTGCCGATTGTCAGTGAACGAATCGGTGTGATCCAGTCAATGTGGCCAAGAGAGTCTATTTGCAAAACAAAGTGGAGGCCATAGAGATGGGTCATGCTGTCGGTGCCGAAGAAGTAAACCGTTTCAGGTTCCCAGGCAGCATAATGTGTTCCGGCGATGACTATTTTACCTTCCGGAGTGATCTCAATTTCATTGACATTAGCATTGGAGGTTCCTGTAATGAACTTTGTCCATACCCGTTTCCCGGAACCGTTAAACCTGGCAACAAAGCCATTTGTCTGTTCTGACGTTGATAGGATGGTATCAGACAGAAGCATCTGTTTTGACCAGAGTCCTGCAGAATAGACAGACTGGTCACGGTATGCTTTACACCCTTTGAGGATCGCAAGACCTGAATTGTTCAGCGCTGCAAAGTCAAGGGCAAACTGAAACCGGCCTTTATCGTTGTATTTCGCCAAGGCATAATACCAATTATACAAACTCCAGGGATGATGAAAGAGGGTATCGGGAAAGGCGATCGTATCACCATACCCATAGAGTGCGTAGTAGTTATTATACTTATCCCCGCTTGTAACAAAAGAGGGATACGTCATAGCACCGTCAATCTGGTCAACCCATTCCCAATTGTTCTCTTGGGCATCAAGCCCATCTCCCGGCACCAACAACAGGACGGCCAAGAGTACGATAAGTTTTTGTATCATCATTGGTTTCCTTGCAACGAACTCGTTTGCTCAAGATACAAATATGCCTTGAATTTCTTTCAAATCATAATTTGTGCTTCGACCGCCTGATTGTTCTTGTTTTAAAATTCCTTTTTCCAATAAATCCTTGATATCTCGCAGGGCCGTATCGGAAGAACAGTTGGTAATCTTTGCCCATTTGGATGATTTTAGTTTGCCTTCAAAGCCATCCAGAATCTTATTCAGCATCAACCGTTGACGGCTGTTCAGGAGTGTCTCTTTATGTCTGTCCCAAAACTCAGCTTTATAAAGAACCTTCTTGACTGTTTGTTCACTGCTTTCCAACGCCCGGAAAAGACAGTTAAGATACCATCTTAGCCACTCTGTAATATTTCCGTCTTGATATTGAGTTTGTTGCAATACCTGATAATAAGCCTTCCGTTCAATTAAAATCTGGTTTGAAAGACTATAGAAACGCTGCGGACTTTTATCAGAACGGGTAAGCAACAGATCAGAAATAGCCCTGGCAATACGTCCATTGCCATCATCAAATGGGTGAATGATGATAAACCAGAAGTGGGCAATAGCAGACTTTATGACCGGATCCAGTGTTGTATCTCCATTAAACCATTTCAGAAATTCTTCCATTTCGTGCCTGACTTGCCCTGGAGGAGGAGCCTGGTAATGAACTTTCTCTTTTCCCATCGGACCTGATACGACCTGCATTTCACCGGACCGGTAACGGCCTGTTTCAATTTTTTGTATTCCACTTCTTCCTGTAGGGAAGAGAGCTGCCTGCCAACTGAACAAACGTTCATCATCTAGAGGTTGAAGGTAATTCTGGGTAGCATCAAGCATCATTTCTACAACGCCTTCGACAAACCGGTCGGGAAACACCATGCCGGCGTATTCCAATCCAAGTTTCCGGGCGATGGATGAACGTACTTGTTCATAATTGAGGA
>JAFGNY010000293.1 GCA_016926765.1 Bacteroidales bacterium
CTTCCCGACTCCACTACATCAGTGCCGCAAGATACCGACTCACCAACGCTTCCCGATTTCAATGCATCAATGCAACAAGATACCAACTTACCAACGCTTCCTGACTCCACTGCACCACGGCACCACGGCACCGCGGCACCACCTCCAAAGTCGCTCGACATCGGGATCAACATCACCCCGGATATGGTGTTTTACAGCAACTCCTCCGGATCCTTTAAATACAACTATACCTTCGATCTCGGCGCCAGGTACAATCTGGGCAGATTCTATATTCAGAGCGGCGTTGGACTGATCTACTCTTCAGATATCGGCGACTATGCGATCTCCTACCTGAACAACGACAGTGTCGGTTTCTATTATACCATCAATTCCTACACGGTTGATCCGGGCAATCCGGATATTCCGCTCTTTGATATGAAACAGGTGACAGTGTATGATTCAATTCAGCACCTTTCAGACCAAAGCACAAAGAACACCTATTATTACATTCAGATCCCGCTCACTGCAGGATACCGGATCATCAACAAGCCGGCATGGCGGCTTTCGGTTGAAGCAGGGCTTTTTTATACCTGGCTTGTCCTGATCAACGAGCCGGAACCCACCTTCTATACTCCTGAAGGAAGGATTCTTGATATCGAGCGGCAATCACCCAGGCGAAACACCCATTCGCTTGGGCTGACAGGAGGGATCAGTGTTGAATATCAGTTTGCCAGAAACTTTTTCCTTCTGGTTGAACCCACAGTGAAATACTACATGCAGGCGATTGAAGAGAACAGCAGCAGAGGCGACAAGCAGCCTTATAGTATCGGATTGAGAGCCGGCATCTGGTACCGCTTGCATTTCAAAAACAAGACAAAATGAACCGACAGACGACTCTCATCTTACTAATCTTCCTCCTGGCTATCGGAACCTGTGCACAGCCCTGGGGAAGAGCATGTGAAGCTTCTTTCACCTATATTCAGGATCAGGGAGACCACCTGATCGTAAATTTCACCAATACATCTACCGGGGATATTACCGACTTCTTCTGGGACTTTGGCGATGGCTCCTCCGTTCACGGGGAAGACCCTTCCCATGCGTTTCCCTCTCCCGGAATCTATACCGTATGTTTGACCGTCTCCAACAACGACACCCTCAATCCGTGTCTCGACAGCACCTGCCAGGAGGTACGCGTGGATGTCCTTCCGCAATACGATATCGGCGGACTGCTCTTTGCCGGGGATTACCCCATCAACAACCCGCTGAATACAGGAGATACCGCATTTGCCTATCTCTACAGATTTGAGGAAGCCAACCTGGTCCCGGTCGATTCCATCTATTTCGATACCCTCGGTTACTTTTGGTTCACCGGAGTAACAGAAGGCAAATACTTTATCAAAACAGGCTTGATGGAGTCCTCTTCCCGGTTTACACAGTTTCTTCCTTCCTATCATGGCGACTGCCTGCAGTGGACCGATGCCGACACCCTCTTCGTGGATCAGAACTTTTACAATGTGCAGATCAGGATGGTTCAGGGGAAGCCGATGCCCGAAGGGACCGGATCTATTCAGGGGATTCTTAAAATAGAACACACTAACGGTGGGACTACTCCGCTGGAACAGGGGCAGCTGGTTCTGGCCGATGCGGCCGGAATACCCTATTTCTGTTCCTTTTCAGGTTCGGAAGGGGCGTTTCAGTTTAACCAGATCCCTCAGGGAGAGTACAAGATTTTCAGTGAGTATACAGGAAGGTTTTCTCAAACCATTGACCTGGTACTCGATGAGCAAACCCCAAATGCCGACAGCCTTGAACTGAAAATCTATGCAGCCGTTCAGGGAGTGGACGAAATGCCGGCTTCCGATGCGGTAACCGTACTCCTCTTTCCCAATCCGGTCCTTTCGCTTCTCAAGATCCAGATCTCACTGAAACATCCCGAAGAGGTAGAACTGATACTATACGACCATTTGGGGCAACAGATAAAAAATACCGGCTGGCGCTTTCCGGCAGGGAAATTTCAGCAGGAGATCGACCTGACAGACCTTCCTCCGGCTATCTATCTGATTTCCATACAGGATATCAATTCAGGATGGCGCATATCAAGAAAAATCGTAAAAAAATAGCTCTCTTATTTTTTTTTGTTACTTTTACTACAATCATTTAACATGCTGAATCATGCAAGCGATTGTAGTGGCTATTGATTTCTCCAACATCTCTCTGCATGCATTGGAGTACACCATCCCGTTAGCCAATAAATTCAAGGCCGATATCCTGATGGTGTGGGTTGATAAGATCAGCCCCACGGAATCTCTCTATCCGGACACATCTAACCAGAACCGGCTCGAAGCAATCAAGCGCTTTGAAGAGGTTATTAAGCAATACAGCAAACGAATGGGAAAAGGACTGAAGCTGGAATATAAACTGAAAAAGGGGAAAGTATATCATGAAATTGATCACCTGGCCCGAAGCGAAGGCGCCGGGCTGATCATTGCCGGAACACACGGGATCAGTGGATTCGAAGAGTACTGGATCGGCAGCAACGCTTACAAGATCGTTACGTATTCTTCCTCGCCGGTCATTGTTGTAAGGCACGACTATCCGATCAAAAAGAGCATTCACCGGATCCTGGCTCCCATCGACAGCAGTTCCGAGACGATCCAGAAGCTTCCCTACATCGTGACCCTCGCTAAGCTGTTCAAGTCGGAAGTGCATGTACTGGCAACACATTCCAGCCACCTTACCTCCATCCAACGCCTGGCGGAAAAATATGTGCAGCAGGCCACTTCGTATCTTTTTGCGAACGAAGTTCCCTTTGTGGAAGACAGTATTGTGAGCAACGACCTCACCAAAGCTACGTTGCAATATGCTACCGATGTTGGCATGGACCTTATCTCCATCATGACGGAACAGGAAACCCCTTCGAATGCCTTGCTGGGGTTGCGCGCCCAGCAGATCATCAGCCAGTCGCCCATGCCTGTTTTGAGTATTCACCCGCAGGAGAATTTCTGCCTGCAATAACCGGTACGATGAAAAACACCCTGATCCTTATCCTGACGTTGATGCTTCCGGTGGTGCTGTTTGCACAGAACTCCGGAGAGGGAAAGGTTACCGTTATTCAGGATCCGGCGATCGGCCAGCTTGTTCAGAAGCACATCCGTGTGAATGAAGCGAGAGATGGCATCCCCGGATACCGGATTCAGATTTTTTTTGACTCGGGGGCGAACTCAAGAACCAAAGCGACAGCTGTTTGCGAAGGATTCCGCCGGCTTTATCCTGCTACCGGCATCTACCTGAACTTTGTATCACCCAACTATAAAGTGCGGATCGGAGATTTCAGAACCCGGCTGGATGCATTCAGGTTTCTTCAGGAAATTGAGGCCAACTATCCCAGCGCGTATGTAGTCCCTGACCAGATAAATTTATATAACATCGATTAATACAATCCATTATGGGCAAAATAATTTCTGCAATTGATTTTTCGGACTGTTCTGTCAATGCACTGAAACATGCGCTCTCCATTGCCAAAACGTGCAAATGTGAGCTTGTCCTGGTTTGGGTAGGAAAACCTGCCAGCCAGCAGGAAAAGTATTCCAGTTACAAGGAAGAGGCGGCGGAGGGGATCAAAAAACGGTTCGACGAGATGATAGCGAAATACACGTCCCACTATCCGGGTGTCAAAATCTCCTATAAGATCCGGAAGGGAAAGGTGTATAAAGAGATTGCAGCGGAGGCCAAAGTAAGCAAAGCGATGCTGGTAGTAGCCGGCACCCATGGCGCATCGGGGTTTGACGAGTTCTGGATCGGCAGCAACGCTAACCGGATTGTCTCAGCCTGCCACTGCCCGGTGATTACCATCCGGGGAGGGATCAACATCCGCCGGCCTTTGCACCGGATCGTCTTTCCGGTCGACAGTACCCTTGACACCCGCCAGAAAGCGAACTTTACCGGCTATCTCGCTAAAATGCACGATGCCGAGGTGGAAATCATCAAGCTCTACAGTTCCAAGGTATCTGCTATCAGGCAAAATGTAGACTTCTATGCTTCACAGGTTGCACGGTATTTTGATCAGGAGGAGATCCGTTACCGGATCGACTCGCTCGAAGCAACCAATCTTGCCGATGCGATGATCTCCTATGCCAAAGAGGTGGATGCCAACCTCATTGCCATCATGACTGAGCAGGAGACCACCACCTCCAATCTCTGGATGGGACCGTTCGCCCAGCAGGTAGTGAACCATTCACCCATTCCCGTTCTGAGCATTCATTCGAGGGAGCTGATGACTTTATCAACAAGTTAATTCCGGTCAACACAGTTCAGATCGTTGAACGCCACTTTCAGTCGCTCCACCATCGATTTTTCTCCTTCGCGTAACCAGGCTCTCGGGTCGTAGTACTTCTTGTTGGGTTTGTCTTCCCCTTCGGGATTCCCGATCTGTCCCTGCAGGTAGCCTTCGTATTTTTTGTAATAACCAAGGATCCCAGCCCAGAAAGCCCATTGTGTATCGGTATCGATGTTCATCTTGATCACTCCGTAGGAGATCGCTTCGGCAATCTGTGCCGGCTCAGAGCCTGATCCGCCGTGGAAGACGAAGTTGACCGGGTTAGGGCCTGTGCCGAACTTTTTCTGAATATACTCCTGGGAGTTATGCAGGATGACCGGTTGTAATTTCACATTACCGGGCTTGTAGACCCCATGAACATTGCCGAAGGAAGCCGCAATGGTAAAGCGGTCGCTTACCTGCATGAGCTCTTCATATGCCCAGGCCACATGCTCGGGCTGGGTGTATAGCTTGGAACTGTCGAGGCCGGTATTATCCACGCCATCCTCCTCCCCGCCCGTAACGCCCAGTTCAATTTCGAGGGTCATGCCGATTTTGCTCATCCGCTCCAGGTAACGCTTGCAAATCGCGATGTTTTCTTTCAGCGGCTCTTCCGAAAGATCCA
>JAFGNY010000294.1 GCA_016926765.1 Bacteroidales bacterium
ACTGGAACGGAGATTCCCATCAGGATCATATCAATACACTGAAAAGCGTTTTTGCGGCTGCAAGGCATGTAGATAAGATTCTGCTGTATGAGCAGGTTCCATTCCCAAGAGTCGGAAAGATCTTTTCCGAGGTCAATTACTTCGTCGATATCACCAATTTCTATCAAATCAAGGAAGAAGCCTCCCTGGCGCATGAATCCCAGGTTGTTGGACGATATCAGAATAAGATCATGATGGGGATGAAATCCCTTGCAGAATTCAGAGGGAGCCAATCGAACTGTAAATATGCGGAGGCCTTTGAATCAGTCAGGCAAATAATCAGGTAACCTGCTCCTTACCAGACTTTTTCAAAGCTGGATTTATCAAACTGAACATTTCTTGTGACGAAATAAGAACCGTGCTTCCTGGAAAGAAGCAAAGGATCCTTATGACTCATTCGCGACAGGAGTGCAAGCGGGAATAGAATGAAGTAAAAGGTGATTCCCAGAAGCAGCTTGGGAATCACATAATTTAATCCCCTGGCTAGTGTATCCCAGAACCAGGTGATCCATCCGGCGAGGAAAGAAGAGAGAATCCCTGCCAGCCCGACAGCAAGGGAAACAATCAGTAGCCATGGAAGATGAAAAATAAAATAGAGGACCAGGAAACCCATGGCGATCACCAGGGTGGTTTCCAGTTGTTTCTGTCTGTTTTTCATTGGATTCATGATTAAAAGAGCGTATAGATGAATGGTGCAATGGCACTGCTTCCACCGAAAATGATGATGACCCCAAGCAGTAAAAGGATAATGATGATGGGGGCTAGCCACCACTTTTTCCGCTCTTTGAAAAAAGCCCATAAATCTTTGAGGAATTCCATAATCAGAACAATTGTTTGTTTCGTATATACTTCTCTATTGCATCAGCAACACGGCGGTTGACAAGTTCACCCGGATGGGTGTCGTTATTATTGATTACCCGTTCAGAGAGAGGCAAATCAAGCACGAGGCTTGACACGTCGATATAATCAATCTGTTGCTGATCCAGGAATTTAGTGATCTTATTAATATATAGTTCTTCGCTGAATGGGATATCCTGCATGAAGGGGAATATCAATACAAGCAGCGGAACAGAGTCAGTTCGTGCAAAATCAATAAACAGATTCAAATCTTCCAGATGTTTATCGTATACCTCTTCGTTGTTGTATGCCTCCTTCAGGAAATCAATGTAACTGTTGGCATCCCCATGAGGGAATACCCAATAGAGGTAATTCAGGAAATAAGAGCTTTGTACAACCTGTTTAACATAGACAGGAACATCTGCATAGGCTTCGAAGCCAAAAAATTGCAATCCATTGGTTTTAGCCACTCTGTCGATGTCATTTCCAAAATACTGTAAAATAAGCATGCCCGGTTTGATCCCTGAGTCTTTCATGAACTGAAGGGCCACATTGTACTCCTCTTTGGTATCTGCGCCGTTCTTGCCAAGGTTAATTACTTGTATATCAGAATTATAAGACGATAAATCCTTGTTAAGCACATTGGAAAAACGCTCTTCGATATGTTTCAATCCATGGCCCGCTGTGTAGGAATCGCCTGCTACAAAGATGTTCTTCTTTTTTTCGGGGTTGATCTCGTTGTCCCTGAATCCGTAATGATTGACTGGTTTCCAGTATTTAAAGAACCAGATCTTTGAGCAGAGCGGAATTCCTGCATGGTGACTTCGGGGTACAAACATGAAGACCCCTTCAAAGACCATGAACAGAACAATCAGAATATAAATCAGGGAGGTGATGTTTTTCACCCAGTTTGGCAGTTTCCGTTTGATGATATAATCATTGACGAAGCGGGTCAATTCGATGATCAGGACCAGAATGAGCAGGATACGGATGAAGGTCATCATCATCGTAATCATGAAAAAGGCCGGACTGTAATCATACGCAACCCTGGGCAGGAAAAAGATTGCAAGGAACAATGTGAAGATCAGGATGATCCGGTAAACGATTTTAATTTTACCTTTCATGAGGGATTAATCAAGTTTAAATTTTTCCATCCATTTTTCCCGGTTTTGCCAATCGGGCTGTTCGGTTTTCACGAAGAGATAATCCCCGGTAACCAGGAAATCCATTTCTGTTCTCATAAAGCATTTATAGGCATCTTCGGGAGTACAAACGATAGGTTCTCCACGAACATTGAAGCTGGTATTGACCAGTACGCCATATCCTGTTTTTTCTTTAAACGCATTGATTAGTTCCCAATAGCGGGGGTTTGTCTCTTTGTGTACTGTCTGGATCCTGGCAGAAAAGTCAAGGTGTGTAACGGATTGGATATCACTTCTTATGTGATAGAGTTTCTCCCACAACGGAAGTTCATTGTAATTTGCAGGCACCTCTTTGCGCCGCTCTTTTTGTACATCGGCAATCAGGAGCATGTAAGGTGAAGGAGCAGTGAGATCAAAGAAGTCGTTGCTGTTTTCGATAAGAACTGATGGGGCAAAAGGACGGAAGCCTTCCCGGTATTTGATCTTGAGGTTCAGTTTTTTTTGCATCTCTGTATTCCGGGCATCGCCAAGAATGCTTCTGTTTCCGAGTGCACGGGGGCCAAATTCCATTCGGCCCTGAAACCAGCCAACAACATTTCCCTCTGCTAACAAGTCGGCTGTGTATGTAATAAGATCAGTGAAATGCTCATATTTATGGTAAGGAGCCTTGAATTTCCTACTCATCAGCTCAATCTCCTTATCGGAGTATTCGGGCCCAAGGTAAGCTCCCTGCATGGAATCCATTCCGGGAGGTATTTCCCGTTGCTGATCAAAATAGAGGTAGTTCACTGCTAAAGCAGAGCCAACAGCTCCTCCCGCATCTCCGGCAGCAGGTTGAATGAAGATCTCCTTAAACAGTCCGGATTTCAACAGTTTTCCATTGGCAACACAGTTAAGTGCAACCCCTCCGGCCATACAAAGATTTTCAGAATGAGTCAACCGTTTTGCTTCGGCAGCCATCTTCATCACAATCTCTTCCGTAACATATTGAATAGCATAAGCAAGATCACAATGTTGTTGTTCAAGTTTCGATTCAGGTTTCCGGCAAGGGAGTCCGAACAGTTTTTCCCATCTTTTTTCATGGACCATCTTTAATCCAGTTGCATACTTGAAGTATTTCTGATTCAGCCAGATAGATCCGTCATCTTTGATGTCGATCAGGTTCTCCTTGATCAGACTGATATACTTCTTGGTGCGATCGGCGTCAGGATTGCCATACGGAGCAAGCCCCATCAGTTTATATTCACCCGAGTTAACAGTAAAACCGGTATAATAGGTAAACGCTGAATAGAGTAATCCAACGGAGTGCGGAAACTTCATCTCCTTCAACAGGGTAATATCAGATCCATCACCTTTACATATGGAAGCAGTTGCCCATTCACCTACGC
>JAFGNY010000295.1 GCA_016926765.1 Bacteroidales bacterium
ACCTGAAGATCGTCGTGCGCGCCGGTGCGGGATACGACAATGTCGATCTTCCTGCCGCCACCGCCGGTAATGTGGTGGTGATGAACACGCCAGGACAGAACTCCAATGCCGTGGCGGAACTCGCCCTGGGCATGATGGTCTATTATGTCCGGAACTTTTTCAACGGAAAAGCCGGAACTGAACTCCGCGGGAAGAGACTGGGGATCCATGCCTACGGGAACGTAGGCAGGTATGTAGCGGAGATCGCCAGGGGATTCGGCATGGAACTCTATGCATACGATCCCTTCATCCCGAAGGAGGAGATCGAGAAAGAGGGGGTTCACGCCCTCGAAACGGTCGAGGATCTTTACAAGACCTGCCAGTTCATCTCCCTGCACATCCCCGCCAATGACAAGACCAAAAAATCGATCAACCACGAGCTGTTGTCAGGCATGCCCAAACGCCCGGTACTGATCAATACAGCCCGCGCCGAGGTGATCGACGAAGAGGATCTGGCAAAGGTTTTCGCCGAAAGAGAGGATTTCGCCTACCTGACCGACATCGCTCCGGCCAACCATGCAGCTCTGAAAGAACAATACGGTTCCAGGTATTTTGCGACCCCGAAAAAAATGGGTGCGCAAACGGCCGAAGCCAATATCAATGCCGGACTGGCTGCAGCCAGGCAGATTGTTGCTTTTTTGACGAAAGGAGACAAGACTTTCCAGGTCAATTAAAAATTTGGCTTCCGATAACTGGAATTTCATCGATTATCGTCGTATATTAGTGTCCTCCAAAACAGACCAGCTATGGATAATGAACACGAAAAGTCCACTACCTTTTTCAGGTTTGAAGACCTGAGAATCTATCACAAATCACTGGATTACCTCCATTCGCTATATGGCATGGCCTCAGAAATTCAGGATGACCCAATCCGGAAAAGTTATTTCGACCGGTTTCTGGCTGCCGCCCATGCCATTGCATTGAATATTGCCGAAGGGTCATCCCGAAACAAAAGCCAGTTTGTGTATTACCTGAAAATGGCTAAAAGTTCCGTCAGGGAATGCGTGGTACTATCAACCATCGGGCAGGGACAGGCTTTTCTCAGCGACGACGAATACGATACTTCGAAGAACCAGTTGATGGAAATGACCAAAATGATCGGAGCGCTGATAGGCAGTTTGCAACGAAGTGCCCGGGAGAGCGAAGGAGATATGGATCCTGATCTGGATTGATCCCTTTCCGGCTCCCTCATTGAGGAAGTACTTCCTGCTCCCGTTCCGTTTGGATTTATCTATGTTTCAATCACCTTAACCAATCACAGTTGATATGGCTATACTGAAAGCATTCAAAGGGCTGAGACCCCCTGAAGAACTGGCCCGGGCAGTGGCTTCGCGCCCCTATGACGTTTTGAACTCCCGCGAAGCCCGCCTGGAAGCGGATGGGAACCCTCATTCGCTGTTACACATCATCAAGCCGGAAATCGACCTTCCGGAAGGAACAGACGAACATGATCCGGCAGTCTACGAAAAAGCGAAGGAAAACCTGAAGATGTTCAGGGAGAAAGGCTGGCTGATCCAGGATGACCGGGAACACCTGTACATCTATGCGCAGACCATGAACGGGAAAACCCAGTATGGGGTTGTCGGCTGTGCGGGCGTGGATGACTACCTGAACGGGATCATCCTAAAGCACGAACTTACCCGGCATGAGAAAGAGGAAGACCGGATGAAGCATGTCCGGATCACCAACGCCAACATGGAACCGGTATTTTTCACCTACCCGGCTGTACCCGAGATCGACGCCATTGTAGCCGATTTCGTTGGCACACATGCACCGGTTTATGATTTCACAGCTCCTGACGGGATCGGACACCATTTCTGGGTGATCGGGGATGAGAAGATCAACAGCCGGCTCATCGGGCTTTTTGCTGAGATTCCCCATACCTACGTAGCCGATGGGCATCATCGCACAGCCGCGGCTGCCCTGGTCGGGAAAGAAAAAAGGCAACAGCATCCCGGCTATTCCGGCGATGAAGAATTCAACTACTTCCTGGCTGTTCATTTTCCCGATGACCAGCTCTCCATCATTGACTACAACCGGGTTGTGAAGGACCTGAACGGCCTTTCCGACGAAGAGTTTCTCGGCAAACTGCAGGAGGTATTCGAAATGGAACTCAAAGGGAATGACATCTACAAGCCCACGCACCTGCACAACTTCTCCATGTATCTCGGCGGAAACTGGTATTCCCTTACTGCCAGGCCGGGTACATACGATGATGCAGATCCTATCGGCGTTCTGGATGTAACCATCCTCTCCAATCTTGTGCTTGACAATATCCTCGGCATCAAAGACTTAAGAACCGACAAACGGATTGATTTCGTTGGTGGAATCCGGGGACTCGGCGAACTGGTCCGGAGGGTCGACAGTGGTGAGATGAAAGTTGCTTTCGCGCTTTATCCTGTTTCCATGCATCAGTTGATCGACATTGCCGACACCGGAAACATCATGCCACCGAAGACCACCTGGTTTGAGCCTAAACTGCGCAGCGGACTTGTGATTCACCTGCTGGATTAAGCAGGTCACTGTTCAAGGTATTCGTAAAAGACCTCCTGCAGGTATGCCCTGTTCCTCATCTCCAGAGAATCAAAATGGCCGCTGGCTGATTCCCAGGAATAGCAATAGGGTATATTCAGATCAAAGGAGATATACTCGCCCGGAGCCATAAAGGCGCTTCCGTTCTCATTGGAAAAATAGGCAAACCCCTTTGCATAGGGGTTGAAGAGGTTTTTGCTCCAGCGAAACTTGTCGGCAGGGATCTCCAACTGAGCCAGCAGGGTAGCGGCGATGTCATGCTGGTTCCCGGTTTTCTCCCATCTGGTTCCCCGGAACTCTTTCCGGATCACATTCCCGTAAAACAGCATCGGGATCTTATGATACTCCCGGGAATAGGGCAGCCGGTTATAGTAGGAGTTGTGGCTGTGATCGGCCACCAGGATGAACAATGTGCTGTCGTACCATGGCTTCGCGGAAGCTTTCCGAAAAAACTCTCCCAGGGTGTGATCTGTATAATATGCCGCGTTGATCCATTCGTGTTCGTTATCACCCCAATCCAGTGGCTTTTCGAATGGCTGGTCCCAGGGAGAATGCGTGCTCAGGGTGAAAAGGATCGAGAAAAAGGGGGATTGCATGCCATCCAGATCGTCGGCCATGTAATCCAGCGTATATCCATCATGAATCCCGAGTTTTCCCCTCGGAAGGTCACGCGGGAAGTCATAGACCTCCATGACTTTCCCGAATCCGTTGTAGATGATATACCCCTTGATGTTGCCGTAAATAAGCTGTCCTCCGAAATAAAAGGAGGTGCTGTATCCCCTTTTCATCAAC
>JAFGNY010000296.1 GCA_016926765.1 Bacteroidales bacterium
CCTGCCTGTTGATATAGTCGGCACAAAAATCAGGATCAGTTTTTGCAAAACCCTCGTGGGACACCAATGTAAGCTCATGATCATGGGAACGCAGAGCCAATTTCAGATGTGTCCCTATCATTCCGGAAGAGCCGAACAAAGCAATTTTCATTTCTTAATAATTTGATTTTACTGGTCAAATGGAATATCCATGATTACCATCTGCGCTGACCATGAACGGTGTTGGTATGGATATTTCATGGAGAAAGATTTTTTGTAAAGATAAAGCGATTCAGGCGATATTGATTAAATTTGTCCACTACGAATTTCGTTGATATGGAACTGAACGATGCTGAAAGCCTCTTTCATGAGTTCCCACCGGTATCTGTTGAGGAGTGGGAGCAGAAGATTGTGAGCGATCTGAAAGGGGCAGACTATGACAAAACATTGATCTGGAAATCACCGGAAGGTTTTCCTGTAAAGCCATTTTATAGTGCTGACGACCTGGCAGGTCTTGAGTACCTGAAAACCCTCCCCGGGGAGTTTCCCTTTATCCGTGGATTCCGCAAGGGGGGCAATCAATGGATTATCCGCCAGGATATTTCTTCGGTACAGGTGAAGGATGCCAATAAAACTGCCCGGGAAGCTGTCAGCCGGGGAGCTCAGGAAATCGGATTTAATGCCAGAGAAATCACCGACTACCAACAGATCAGGGAATTGCTGACAGGGATTGACCTTACGAAGGTTGCCATCCATTTAACTGGCTCACGATCGTATCCCCTGACCACAGAATTGCTGTTATACGAAATGGATCGCCAGGGAGTGAATCCGGAACAGGTTAACGGCTCCATTGATTTCGATCCCTGGAGTTACCTGTTGGTACATGGCGATTTCTATATCTCTCTTCTCAACAATCTGGAAGAGGCAGGGTACTTGTTGAACAAGATGCAGAAAAAGATACCGCAATTCAAAGTGATCAGTGTCAACGGTTCCCGGTTTCAGGACGCTGGTTCCACATTGGTTCAGGAGTTAGCGTTTTCCCTGGCTTCAGGTAATGACTATTTGGCCAGGATGACAGAGAAAGGATTTTCTCCTGATACTGTTGCCCCGAAGATCAGGTTTACCTTCGCTCTTGGATCCAGCTATTTTCTCGAGATTGCGAAATTAAGGGCCGCCCGCCTGCTCTGGTCCAAGATCGTGAACCAGTACCATCCGGATGACCTTTCAGCGTGCCGCATGTACATCCATTGCGTCACAGCCCGATGGAATAAAAGTATTTTTGACCCTTACGTCAATCTATTGCGCACCACAACAGAAGGAATGTCGGGAGCTCTTGGAAACGCAGACTCTATTTCAATTCTTCCGTTTGATTCTTTCTATCAGGATCCGAATGCATTTAGTGAGAGGATCTCCAGGAATCAGCAACTGATCTTCAAGGAAGAATCCTATCTCGATAAAGTTACAGATCCTGGTTCCGGTGCCTACTTGATTGAAAGAATGACAGATTCTATCGCCAGCCACGCATGGAACCTCTTTAAAGAGGTTGAAGAACGAGGGGGGATGGTGGAATCGATCCAGCAGAATTTTATCCAGGATTCCGTTGCTCAGTCGAGGATGCAAAAGGAAAAGGATATTGCTCAACGCAAGCTGGTCCTCATCGGAACGAATCAATATCCTCAACTGGAGGAGACTATGCTCAGTAAGATCAAAAAGGAAGATCCTCCCGTGGATGAAACGCCTTCACCATTTAAAAAAATGTTGTCATTCCGGGCCGCTGAGCCATTTGAAAAGTTACGGATTGATACCGAACACTATCGGATTTCGACGGGAACCATTCCTACCGTCTTTCTCTTTACCATGGGCAAACTGGCCATGCTTCGTGCCAGAGCAGGATTTTCGACCAATTTCTTCGGGTGCGCAGGATACCGGATCATTGACAATCCGGGTTTCCGGACAATTGATTCGGGAGTAAGTGCTGCGCTGAAGTCTCATGCTGATATCGTGGTCATCTGTAGCTCGGATGATGAGTATAGAAAAATTGTACCCGAAATTACACGCAAGCTTAAAGAGAAACGTTCCTCTTTGCTTGTAGTGGTTGCAGGTTACCCCGTGGAAATCGTAGAAGAATTAAAACAAACCGGCGTTGATGGTTTCATCCACATGAAAAGCAATCTGCTGGAAGAACTGAAGTCATACCAGAAACGGATTGGAATTAATTGATTTGACAATGAATCAGGAACATTCTGCCAATCAGACAGAGAAACGACCCCTCTCGATTCTAGTCGTTGAGGATAACCTTATTAACCAGCGTTTGATTATGGCCTCGTTGGCACGCATTGGCCATAAAGTGGATAGTGCCGCAGATGGGCTGATCGCTGTGGATAAGTTCAAGGTGAATACTTATGATGCAATCCTCATGGATATTATGATGCCCAACATGGATGGCGTCACCGCCTGCAAGCTGATCAGGGAGTTGGAAAAAGAGCGGATTGCTGCCGGAGCCAGGCGTATAAAAATCATTGCCGTAACGGCAAACGCTTATGATGATGACCAGGATACGTTCGTGGAAGCCGGGATGGATGATATCATGAACAAACCGATTGATATTGAAAAACTTCAACAAATGCTCTATGCATAAAAGAGGTAAAATTATATTGGTATTTCTTCTGATTGCCTGGATGGCTCAGCCGGGATTTACTCAGGAAAAAGAGGACCTGGATCAAGCCGAGGAAGCCACTCCCGGAAAAGTCAGTCTGAATTTGGGCGCCGATCTGGTTACCCGCTACGTCTGGCGCGGGCAGAACTACGGGAACGCCCCGGCGATTCAGCCTACCTTATCTCTGGATGCATTTGGCTTCAGCCTGGGTGCCTGGGGATCTTACTCACTTTCAAGGTACACGTTCCATGTGAATGATACTACGACGGTTGAAGATAATTATTCTGAGATCGACCTGTTCATTTCCTATCATTATGCCTTTTTCACCCTGGTGCTGACCGATTATTATGCTCCGATTCCTATAGATACGTTACCAGGAGCGAATTACTTCAACTGGAAAAACACTTCGACCTGGCATACCCTGGAACTCACCCTGATGTTGGACGGCCCTGAGAAGTTCCCCATTCAGTTCATTGCTGCCACACTGATTTACGGAGCGGACAAAGGGAAGGATACCACCGGGGTTTACGGAACAGGTTCAACCAACAATTTTTCGACCTATTTTGAACTTTCCTACCCATTCAATGTTAAAGGATTCTCTATCAGGCCATTCATCGGCGGGATCCCATTTGGCAGCGCCTGGTACGGGCCCAAAGCAGGCATCAATAACATTGGGATCAATGTTACAAAAGAGATTCCCGTCTCTAAAAAATTCACGCTTCCAATCCAGGGGAAGCTGGTATTTAATCCTATGTCAAAAAAAGCTTACCTGGTATTTATCCTCTCCATCTGACGAATTCTCAATTTCAACTCAATCAGCGATGACATCCTATGAGACCCAGTTTTAAAGACATCGATTTTAAAAGTGATCAGAACCCGCCGGCATCCTATGCCGAGTGGGAGAAAAGTCAAGGGATTAAGCCTGACTGGATGACTGCCGAGCAGATCCCCCTGAAGCAGGTTTATGGCGAATCTGATTTGCAACACCTGGAACATCTTCATTACGCTGCCGGCTTACCCCCTTTTCTGCGTGGGCCCTATTCCACCATGTATGTTACACGTCCATGGACCATCCGGCAATATGCTGGTTTCTCCACCGCCGAAGAGTCTAATGCATTCTACCGGCGCAACCTGGCGTCCGGACAGAAAGGACTTTCCGTGGCATTTGACCTGGCAACGCACCGCGGATATGACTCTGATCATGAACGCGTGGTTGGCGACGTCGGAAAAGCAGGCGTTGCGATTGACACTGTTGAAGACATGAAGGTGCTGTTTGATCAGATCCCTCTCGACCGGATGTCGGTTTCCATGACGATGAATGGAGCCGTGTTACCGGTACTTGCCTTTTTCATCGTGGCTGCCGAAGAACAGGGAGTCCCCGCCGAAGCACTGACCGGAACCATCCAGAATGATATCCTGAAGGAATTTATGGTGAGGAATACCTACATCTATCCTCCCGGTCCCTCAATGAAAATTATTGCTGATATTTTTGCTTTCACGGCTGAATTCATGCCGAAGTTCAACTCCATCAGCATCAGCGGATACCACATGCAGGAGGCCGGTGCTACCTGTGATATTGAACTGGCTTATACCCTGGCTGACGGGTTGGAATACTTGCGTACGGGAGTCAATGCCGGGATGGATATTGATGCGTTTGCGCCCAGGATATCTTTTTTCTGGGGATCGGGGATGAACTTTTTCATGGAGATAGCCAAGATGCGCGCCGCAAGAATGTTATGGGCTAAGATCGTCAGGCAGTTCAATCCAAAGAACCCTAAATCGATGGCTCTGCGGACACATACCCAAACGTCGGGATGGAGCCTTACGGAACAGGACCCTTTCAACAATGTCACCAGAACCTGTATTGAAGCTCTTGGAGCTGCACTCGGTCATACACAGTCGTTGCATACCAATTCGCTCGATGAAGCGATTGCATTGCCTACGGATTTTTCGGCAAGAATATCCCGCAACACCCAGTTGTACCTCCAGGAAGAGACCAACATCTGCCGTTCGCTTGATCCATGGGCCGGGTCCTTCTTTGTTGAAACACTGACCAACCAGATCGCTCATCAGGCATGGCAGCATATCGGGGAGATCGAAGAGCTGGGAGGAATGGCCAAAGCCATTGAAACGGGCATCCCCAAGATGAGGATCGAAGAGGCTGCTGCACGGAAGCAGGCACGTATTGATGCGGGCAAGGATAAGATCATCGGGGTGAATACCTGCCGGCTGGAAAAGGAGGATCCCATGGAGACCCTTGAAGTGGATAATACGGCGGTTCGGGATGCTCAGATCGGTCACCTGAAAAAGTTGAAGGCCGAACGTAATACACACGAAGTGGAGGAAGCGCTGGATGCCCTGACGCGCGCAGCAGAAACCGGAAAAGGAAACCTGTTGGCATTGTCTGTTGATGCTGCCCGTAAACGGGCTACCCTCGGAGAGATTTCATTTGCATTGGAAAAAGTTTATGGGAGATACAAAGCCGTGATACGATCAATTTCAGGAGTTTACTCCTCGGAGTCACTGGATAGTGATTCCTTTAACCGCGCCAGGGAGTTGGCTGATACCTTTGCGGAGATGGAAGGACGCCGGCCCCGTATCATGATTGCCAAGATGGGCCAGGATGGACACGACCGTGGCGCTAAAGTGGTAGCCACCGGATATGCAGATATCGGTTTTGATGTCGACATTGGCCCGCTGTTTCAGACACCCGCCGAAGCCGCCAAACAAGCTGTTGAAAATGATGTCCATATCCTGGGAGTCTCCAGCCTGGCCGCTGGTCATAAAACTCTTGTCCCTCAGGTAATAGAGGAGCTAAAGAAATTGGGCAGAGAGGATATTATGGTGATCGTTGGCGGGGTGATCCCTCACCAGGATTATGAATTTCTCTATAAAGCCGGCGCTGCAGCTATTTTCGGGCCAGGCACCATCATCCCTGAAGCGGGGATCAAGATGCTGGAAATTTTAATCGAGAGCAAAACCTGAGATCAGCCGCTTATTGCTTCACTATCTTTCCGGAAAATACCTGCATTCCATTTTTCAGGATGCTTACAAAATAGATCCCTGCCGGCAGAGACGCCACAGAGATTCCGGTGGTTGGCTGTTGAAGATGATACACCTCCAACTGTCTTCCTGTCAGATTGTAAAGGATTAGCTCTCCTTCGCCCATCTCCGAACAGACAGTGATCTCCGTTGAAGCCGGGTTCGGGAATAACCGGACGTTCTGCTTCTCTTTTTCTCTCGGATACCCGGTATAATTTTTGGGCCAGATATCCAGAACAGCTCCTTCAATCACAGTAAGGTTGTAAGGGATGCTTGTGGGAGGGAGAGTGTACCATCCGTTGGCAGATCCTCCCCATCCGAAGTTGAAATGGTAATAGTCGTCGGTATTGTAGCCATCTACCACTACATTGTGCCCACCGCCGCCGGGTGGTTGCACCAGCAGGCCCAGCTGAACCGGTAAAGCCACTTTGATATTTTC
>JAFGNY010000297.1 GCA_016926765.1 Bacteroidales bacterium
ATCCGTAATCGGCTGCATGGTATCCGGGTCACCGGGTCCGATAGCTGCCAGTGAACTGATATAGACAAACTTATCAGGAATAAGCCCGGTTTGTTCCAGGGCTTCCACCAGATTCCGGGTATAACGATGGTTGATAAGATCGAACTCCTCTCCGTTACGTGCCCTGGTTACACCGGCATTGTGGAGGATAAAATTAAACCGGATTCCCTCCGCTTTGCATCCAGAGAGTTGCTCTGCTAATCGCGATGGAGTGGAATAATCCAATTCCAGAAAACGGATCCGGGAATCGGTCAGGTAGCGTCGTGAGCTGGTTTTTCTGACCCCGGCAAAAATCTGATATCCTCTCTTGAATCCCTCTTCAACCAGATGACTGCCAATAAACCCGCTCGCACCGGTAATCAGAATGCTTTTCGCCATTTCGCCATTTCGCTATCTCGCTAGTTCAAAATGCTTTACCCAAACCCGACGGAGTACATTTTTCTTTCCAGGAAAATTTTTCCAGATCGATAATGCTTTTGAATTATCCTCTAACTGAGGACTTGAGATCGCCTTTTTAATTCCAAAATCAAGATAGGCCTTATGCAACTCATAGAAAAAGAGTGCAGCAACGCCTTTCCCGTGGTAATTGGGATGCACCCCAAGCAGGTACATGTCAATGATCTCATTTTTCCGCATCGCCCGGAGTAAATGGAACCAGCCGAAGGGGAACAGGCGGCCGTTCGATTTTTGGAGTGCATGGGTGAGATTGGGCAATGAAATACCAAAACCCACGATATCATCCTCTTCATTCACTACGAAAGAGATAAACTCGGGACGGATAAACCCGAAATATTGTTTGGTGTAGGCATCCATCTGTTCATCCGAGAGTGCTACGAATCCATAAAGATCATCATAGGCCAGATTGAGCATCCGGAACATCTTTCGGGCGTATGGGAGTAATTCTTTCTTTTTTTTGGTCTTCACCACATGCACATTGTAGCGTTGCTCGACCAACGCTTTTGTTTTTTCAAACTTATCTGAGATAGGAGGAATCTCAAACTCATACTGTACCCAGTCAGCCGCCTTGACAAACCCCATCCGTTCCATGTGAACCGGATAATAGGCGTAATTGTAAATGGAGGTAAGAATGGCCAGTTGGTCAAATCCCTCTATCAGCATCCCTTCGTTATCCATATCGGAAAATCCAAGCGGGCCATGAATGCCTGTCATCCCCTTCTCCTTACCCCACGCACTAACCGTCTCAATCAGTTTGTCAGAAACCTCCGGATCGTCGATGAAATCGATCCAGCCAAAACGCACAAGATTTTCCCCCCATCGCTTGTTTGCCTTATGGCTGATGAACCCGGCAATTCGGCCAACCGGTTTGCGGCCGCGGTAAGCAATCCAGTACTCCGCTTCGCAATGGGCAAACGCGGGATTTTTATCTTTTCGCAGCGTGTTGATCTCATCCATCCGCAGGGGAGGACACCAATAGGGATTTCCCCTGTACAGCGTAAACTGAACATCGATAAATCGATTCAGATCCCGTTGATTTTTAACCTGTTTGATCTCCAGTTCCATAGTGTATCCATCTGGTTCAGGGAAGGATGGCTAATTTTTTTGCGATACGGTGAAAGGCATCAATTGCCTGATCGATTTGTTCTTTTGTATGCGTTGCCATCAGTGAGAAACGGATCAGGGTATCATTCTTCTTTACCGCAGGAGCCAGTACCGGATTAACAAAAATTCCGGCATCCTGAAGCATTTTAGTAAGAAGTAATGTTTTCATGGTATCCCGCACAAAAACCGGGATGATGGGAGTGACCGTATTCCCAACATCAAATCCGAGGTTCTTGAAGCGATCAATCGTATAATGTGTCAACGACCAGAGCCTTTCGATCCGCTCCGGTTCATCTTTAATAATCTCCAGTGCAGCCAGCACACTGGCGGCTGAAGCGGGTGTAATGCTGGCAGAAAAGATCAGGGATCTGGAATGGTGCTTGATGAAGTTGATCGTATCCTTATCGCTGGCGATAAACCCACCGATAGAAGCCAATGACTTTGAAAAGGTACCCATAATCAGGTCAACCTCGTCGGTAAGACCGAAATGCGCTGCAGTTCCGTCGCCATAAGGCCCCAGAACCCCAAGTGAATGGGCATCATCGACCATCACGGTAGCGTTGTAAATCCCAGCAAGCCTTACAATTTCCGGCAGATTCGCAATATCCCCGTCCATGCTGAAGACTCCGTCTACCACAATCAGTTTGATCCGGTCGGGTTTGCATTGTTTCAGCATCTTTTCAAGAGAAGCCATATCGTTATGGCGAAATTTCAGGATCCGGGCAAAGGAAAGCCGGGTGGCTTCAATAATGGAGGCATGATCAAGCTCATCAATCAGGATATAATCATTGCGGGTGGTGACCGTTGGAATGACTCCGATATTAACTTGAAAACCAGTACTGAATACTAAGGCAGCCTCTTTCCTCACAAATTCTGCCAGCCGGGTTTCAAGTTCAATATGGATATCCAGGGTTCCGTTCAGGAATCGCGAACCGGCACATCCTGTTCCATACTTCTTCACGGCAGCTATGGAAGCCTCTTTGATCTTTGGATGTGTGGTTAATCCCAGATAGCTGTTTGAACCGAACATGAGAACAGGTTTTCCATTCATCGAGACGACAGTCTCCTGTTCTGAATCAATGACCCGGAAATAAGGATATAAACCCTTTTTTTCAGCTTCTTGCGGCTCCTTGTAATGAGATGTCTTTTGGTGTAAAAACCTCATGAGAATTGGTTAATGATTTTAGTGTGGACAGAAAGTAATCAGAAACGTTACTTAGCTTCTCTGATGCAGGTATGCAAATTCTTTTCCGGCTCTCAAAGCAATCAGGTTCATCTCAAGAACTTTTTCTCCTTTCTTGTTGAATAAAAAGCGTACAGCATTTTCAATCAAATGGAAATCCATTTCCAGAAATGGAGTAGCAGCGCCAAGGATCACCATGTTGGCAGCTTTGATAGAGCCTGCCTCTTTAGCCATCGTTTCAGCATCTAATAGAAGATGATTGGGTATTCCCCGAATGGCCTCCAGCACCTCTTCGATTTCAGGATAGTTCGGGATATTATTCAGTGGTGTTGAACTGGAAATCAGCCAACCGTGTCTTGCGAGATGAGGAAGGTAGCGAAGTGACTCCAGCGGCTCAACAGCAATGATGAGGTCGGCCTTTCCAAAGGGGATCAGATCGGAAGCTATTTCGTTGTGTGAGATTCGCAGGTTTGATACCACGTCCCCACCCCGCTGGCTCATTCCATGAACCTCCGATTGTTTCAGAAACATGCCCTGTTCCAGTGCAGCATATCCGATCACGGCAGCAATAGAGAGAATCCCTTGTCCTCCGACACCAGCAAGAATGATATCTTTTTTCATGAAGTTTCGGTTTGTTTATTCTTGAATTTATCTCTCATGCGTTTATCGATAGACACAATACACTCCCGGCGGGGAATGATTACGGAGACTCCCTGGTAGGCAAGTTCCTCTTCGATGATCTGGACAATTTCTGCATGGAATTTCTTCAGGGGGCGAACCACACGGATATGTTCTTCTTCAACCCCTAACCCCCTACAAATTTCTTCAAGTCTGCCCATAGCTGCCGAATCCTGGCCGCCTGTCATTGCTGTTGTGGCATTATCGAGGATGAGCACTGTAATGGGAGACTTCTCAGTGACGGCATCCAGAAGTCCGGTCATACCCGAATGGGTAAATGTAGAGTCGCCAATCACGGCTACTGATGGGATCATCCCTGCATCTGCCGCTCCTTTGGCCATCGTGATGGAAGCACCCATATCCACACAGGAATTGATCGCTTCGTAAGGATACAGAGCGCCAAGTGTATAACATCCGATGTCGGAGAAAACCCGCCCCTTGGGAAGGGTTGAAAGTGCCTCGTTCAGCGCATTGTAAGAGTCGATGTGCGGACAACCGGCACAAAGCTTCGGAGGCCGGCCAACAACCAGATCAGGGACAGGGAACCCAAAGGTATCTTCCATCCCCAGTGCAACAGCCACAATGTTTGGATTGAGTTCCCCATCGCGGGGAATTGTTCCGTCAAGTCGTCCTTTTATCTTCAACCCGATTCCCAGATATCCTTTCAGCAACTCTTCCACCATCGGGTAGCCATCTTCCACCACCAGGATCTCATCACAATCTTCAGCCATTCTCTCGATCATATTTTTGGGAAGAGGGTATTGACCTATTTTCAGAACGGGATAGGGAACCTTCCCATCCGGATAATTTTCCATCAGGTAATTATATGCCAAACCGCAGACAAGAATTCCCTTCGATTTATCATGACCGTCAATATAGGTATTGAAAGGAGAACCTTCTGATTCCTGAATAAAATGCCGGTGGTTGCTTAACAGGTTTTTGTACCGTTTCTTTGCGATGTTTGGGAGGAGAACAAACTGGCGCAGATCTGCCGGCAGATGAAGTTCATTCTGTGGCCTTACCTCACCCCTCACCACTCCGGCCCTGGAATGTGCCATGCGTGTTGTGATACGCATCAACACAGGAACGATATATTTCTCGGAGAGGTCAAATCCATAACGTACCATATCATAAGCCTCCTGCTGGTTGGAGGGTTCCAGGATAGGGATCAGGGCAAACTTTCCAAAAAAACGGGAATCCTGCTCATTTTGAGATGAGTGCATTGAAGGGTCGTCGGCAGCGACAACGATCAAACCTCCGTTTGCACCCGTGATTGCTGAGTTGACGAATGGATCCGCGGCAACATTCAGTCCTACATGCTTCATGCAGGCCATCGCCCGTTTCCCCGCATACGACATTCCAAGGGCAGCCTCCATGGCTGTCTTCTCATTTGCCGACCAGGTACAATGAATCCCATGCTCGCGGGCATAGTTGGAGTTTTGAACAAATTCGGTAATTTCAGTAGAAGGTGTTCCAGGATAGGCATAGATCCCTGAAAGACCGGCATCAAGAGCTCCCTGAGCGATCGCTTCATCCCCTAACATCAATAGTTTCTGCATAATATCTCTTCGTGTTATAGCCAGACAAACCTACATACATTTTAGAAATTACACAACTGTTGCTGCATTTTTTAACGCTTTTTGTATCTTTGGCTGCACTGATTTTTTTGTGAATTCCACATGGACTATAAAGACTATTATAAACTACTTGGCGTGCCCAAGACAGCTACGCAGGAGGAGATCAAGCAAAGCTACCGGAAGCTGGCGGTGAAATACCATCCTGATAAAAACCAGGGGAACAAAGAGTCGGAAGAACGGTTTAAGGAGATCGGAGAGGCTTACGAGGTGTTGAAGGATCCTGAGAAACGGAAGAAATACGATAAACTCGGCGCAAACTGGAAACAGTTTGAGCATGCCGGAGCAGAGGGTGGATTCGACTATGCCCAGTGGACAGGCGGACAGGCAGGCGGACGATCAGGCGGACAAGCAGGATTTGAAAATGAGGATTTTTCCGATTTCTTTAATACCTTCTTTGGTGGAGGATTTAGTGATGGGTTCAGCAGTGGAAGCCGGTATGCCAGATCCCGTGATATTCCCAGGAAAGGACAGGATTACCAGGCCGATCTCTCTATTTCGCTGGCCGATGCCTTCCATGGAACAGAAGCGATGCTGAAACTCGAAGGGGAATCGATTAAAGCAACCATCCCGGCTGGCGTAAAAGACGGACAGATTCTGCGTATCAAAGGAAAAGGGGGAAAAGGGGGTACTGAACGCGGACACTTGTATATGAAAGTGTCCATCATGCCTGATCCCGCATTTGAGAGAAAAGGCGATAACCTCCATTGCATTGTGCCTGTTCCTTTATATACGGCCGTGCTGGGTGGTAATACGGCCGTCAGGACATTCAAAGGGGTGGTCCAGATCAATATCCCGAAAGGGAGTCAGAACGGCAAAGTGCTGAGATTGAAAGGAATGGGCATGCCTCTCTTTGGAAAAAAACAACTCTTCGGAGATCTTTATGCAAAAATCATGATTGAAATTCCCCGGCATCTGAATGACGAAGAGCTGTCGCTTTTTCAGAAACTGGCTAATTTAAGACCTGCATCATGACATCCCAAAACAGCCTGATAGTATATGAACTGGATCAGCCTAGCCGTGTGATCATGGAGTTCATTGAAGCCATGGATGCCAGTGGCCTCCGTTACCTCTCCTGCGATCTGCTGGATAAACTCGGGATGGAAGATGAACACCTCCTGGATGATGCCATCGAGCGAGCTGTCAATGCCTGTATTGCCCTCTCCATTCCAACGAGACAGCATTTCAGGAAAGTATTTATCATCAAACAAAATGGAATCCACCCCGGGTGGAAATTATCAGCGCTCGGTTGTTACCTGACCGTGCTGAATGAAGATCCTTCACACCCGATGGTAGCTCAATTTCAGGCATTTCTTTTTTAACTGAAGGATTTTTTCTATTTTTGTCTCTTCGTAAAAAACTGACCTTACACTCTCGATATGAAGCCTTTTCACTCTTTCATCTCCCTGATCTCATTTAATCTCTTCTGCGTTCTCTTGTCAACTCCCCTGCTGGCTCAGTTCGGAACCATACGGGGGTTCGTCTATGAAGAGGAAACAGGTGAACCTGTCATCTTTACAAATGTTTATCTCTATAAAACCTCCATGGGGGCTCCAACCGATGAAAACGGGTATTTTGCTATCACACGGATTCCACCGGGAGACTATATTCTGATGGTAACCTACATTGGTTTTGATTCCATCCAGATCCCGTTAACAGTCAAAGGCAATGAACTGATTACACAGAAACTCTACCTTAAATCCGCTTCATTGAACCTTGGGGAAGTCAGTATTTCTGCAGCAAGACAAGACAGGCAAAGCGAAACGCAAACGTCGATCATCAAAGTAACCCCGAAAGAGATCCAGAAGATCCCTGCGATGGGTGGCCAGCCCGATTTAGCACAGTACCTGACGGTATTGCCGGGAGTTATCTTTTCGGGAGACCAGGGAGGACAACTCTATATCCGGGGCGGCCCTCCGGTACAAAACAAAGTGCTCTACGATGGGATGATTGTCTATAACCCCTTTCACTCTATCGGCCTCTTTTCTGTATTTGATGTGGATATATTAAAGAATGTTGATGTCTACACCGGTGGCTTCAATGCCGATTATGGCGGAAGAATCTCCTCTATCATGGATATTTCGACACGTGACGGAAATAAAAACAGGTTTGGAGGCAAGTTCGATATCAGCACCTTCGGGGCAAAAGCCCTGCTTGAAGGACCCATTGCACGACAGAAAAATGAAAACTCTGCCAGTGCCTCGTTCATCTTGTCGATAAAGAATTCTTACCTGGATAAAAGTTCTGAGATCTTTTATTCCTACATGGACCAGAAACTCCCATACAGCTTCCTGGATATTTATGGAAAAATCTCGATCAATGCACCAAACGGGAGCAAGGTCAACCTGTTCGGATTCGACTTCACCGACAGAGCTACCCTGCAAGGGTATAATTTTGATAACTCAGTCCTTACGGAAGTACCTGTCGACTATAACTGGTCTTCTTACGGAGGTGGAGGGAACTTCATTGTAATTCCGGGAAAATCAGCCGTTCTGCTGGAAGGAAATTTTGCCTATTCCTATTACAAGGTGAATATGGATGAACCCAACAAAGCGCCACGTTCATCCAGTATAGCCGGATTTAACGGTGGGCTGCAGTTTACCTACTTTTTCGGGAAAAATGCCTTGAAGTATGGCATTGAACTTTCAGGATATAAAACGGTCTTCGATTTTTACAACAGCCTGAACCGGAATATTGACATCACCCAGAATTCCACGGAAATTGACCTTTTTGTGAAATATAAATGGATTGTTGGCAAATTCATTTTTGAACCCGGAATCCGGGCACAATACTACGCTTCACTTTCCACCTTCTCTCCTGAACCACGGCTCGCAATTAAATATAATGTCGCGAAAAATTTCAGGCTCAAGGCAGCAGGAGGATACTATACGCAGAACCTCATCAGCACGACCAACGACCTGGATGTGGTGAATCTTTTTTATGGCTTCCTCACCGGGCCGGAAAATCTTCCCAAGGAGTTTGACGGGAAAGAGGTAAAAAACAAACTCCAGCAAGCCTGGCATGCCATTCTTGGATTTGAATGGGATATCACCGACAACCTTAGCATCAATGTGGAAGCCTATTACAAATACTACCCGCAATTAACCAACCTGAACCGGAATAAATTATATGAAGATACCGAAGCCAATGCCGATCAGCCCGACTACCTGAAAAAGGATTTCATCATCGAGACCGGTGATGCAGAAGGGATTGATTTTTCGGTAAAGTATGACCTTCGTAATTTTCATTTCTGGGGAACCTATTCCCTGGGATATATCCACCGGTTTGACGGAGTATCGACTTATGTCCCACCGTTTGACCGGCGGCATAACGTGAATCTGATGGGGACTTACGCTTTCGGCAAGACGAAAACCTGGGAACTGAACCTCAGGTACAATTACGGGTCAGGTTTCCCCTTCACACCTACCCAGGGTTATTTCGAAGAACTGTTCTTCACCGATATAGGAACACCTGTCACCATCACCAACGGATCACTTGGAATCCTGTATGGCGATTACAATTCACACCGTCTGACCTATTACAGCCGTCTCGACATCGACCTGAAGAAATCATTCCATTTCGGGAAACGGATGAAACTGGATATCGATGCCAGTGTGACCAACCTTCTCAATGAGAAGAATGTCTTTTATGTCGACAGGATTACTAACACGGTTGTATACCAGCTCCCGATCCTGCCCAGCCTTGGATTGAGTTTTTCCTTTTAATTGATGGCAGCAGAAGATACCCGGGAAATCTTTTTACCTATTCTTTCGGTAATTGATCTTACCAGCCTGGAGGGAACGGATTCAGATGAAACCATTCGTGTACTTTGCCGCAAAGCAATCCACTTCGGTGAACTGGGACTGCCGGTCCCGGCAGCGGTCTGTGTTTTTTCACCATTTATTTCAACAGCTCGCCGTGAACTCTCGGGGAGCGGGATCAACATTGCCACGGTAGCAGGAGGATTTCCCCACGGACAGATACCGCTTCAGGCAAAGCTGGAAGAGGTCTCTTTTGCTCTGGATCAGGGAAGTGATGAAATTGACATTGTTTTCTCCAGGGGGACTTTCCTTTCGGGAAACTATCAGCAAGTATTTGACGAGATTGCTCTTGTCAGGGAATATTGCCAGGCGTCAACCCTCAAAGTGATCCTTGAAACAGGTGAACTTCGTTCCCCTGAATTGATTGCAAAAGCTTCCGACCTCGCTCTGCAAGCCGGGGCCGATTTTATCAAAACATCTACCGGAAAGATCCCTGAAGGAGCCACCGAAGAGGGTGTGAAGATCATAATCGATCAGATTCGCAGGTTTTATGAATGCACAGGAGTGAAGAGAGGGATCAAACCGGCCGGTGGAATCTCCGAACCGGAACAGGCGTTGGCATTTTATCAGTTAGTCGCTGCCACGCTGGGTAAAGAGTGGCTCTCCAAAGAACGGTTTCGTTTAGGAGCCTCCAGATTGGCCGGAAAGCTCGCCGATAAAATTTTACTTGAATCAGAATGATAAAAGTGTATCTATCTTTGCAGGACAGAACCATCACATTAAAACGCTTGCCATGAAAAAGTTTGCCACCCCAGCCCTTGCCATCTTAGCCCTGGTAGCATTTGGATTTTCCGCTTGTACCGACAATGATCCGGATCCGGCTCCCACTGACCCACGCCAGATATTTGCCGGGATATGGAGCGTTACGGAGACTGAAACCCGCCTGACGTATGAAGTCAATATCGAACTTGATCCTCTAGCCCAGAACGGAGGCGTTTTTATCTACAACTTTGCGAACTCAGGCACCAGCAGCGTCCCGGCATATGCCTATGTTTCGGGGAACACAATTTCTCTTGAAGTCAATCAAGTGATAGGTGACGGATGGATCATCAATGGGTCGGGAACCCTCTCAAGCTCGAGGATCACCTGGCCCTATACACTGAACGACGGAGCAACACTTCATTACATCTCCGCTGTGTTTACAAGAAATTAATTGGGGATTGATTTGATAAAATCTCTCTCTCTCTTCGTCAACTCTTTGTTCACCTCCTCATAGAGTTGGATATAGTGGTCAGGATCGTTTCTGTAAAATTCGATATTTTTCTGGTATCGCTCCTTCGATACCTTGTATTTTTTGAATAATCCGGCATAATAGAAGTCTCCCAACCCGGTGGTGTTGGTTCCTTTGTTCCTGGCAACAAGCAATGCCGCTTCGATGGTGTGTGCATCCGCAAGCATCAATATCATCTGGGATTCAGGAATAATGGAATCAGCAGGCAGAGCCACCTCTGTTTCAGGATGCTGGTCAGATGTACAGGCAGTAAAGACCAGAAGAGGAAGTAAAAAAAGTAGCTTCTTCATGAAACCTATTTCTGGCGGGCAGCATACTCCTGGTTCAACAGTTCAAGTACCTGTTGGGTGATATCGAGCTTGTCACTGGCAATGAGAATCTCTCCGGCTGACCGGTAAGCCAGAATATAGTCATACCCATACTGCTGATTGAACCTGGTTAAAAAACTGTTTACGGTATCCAACAACTGGGTATTCATCTTGAACTCCTGTTCGGCGACCTGCTGGGTATACCGATCCTTTTTCTCCATCAATGCCTGCTGGTCTG
>JAFGNY010000298.1 GCA_016926765.1 Bacteroidales bacterium
ATCACCTTTAGTTACTGGTTATGGCCCAGGATCAGGAGACACCATTGATCAGGTTCTAACTAACACCGGTACAGCCCCGGAAACAGTGACCTATACCATTACCCCGGCCGTTGGGGATTGCGAAGGCGATTCAGTCCAATTTATTGTCACCGTTACGCCCGGAAATTCAGTTTTGGTTTCAATTGCCACATCAACAGATTCCATTTGTTAGGGGACACCCGTTACCTACATTGCCACACCCATTCATCCCGGAACAAATCCCGATTACCAATGGCAGGTCAATGGAGTCAATGCAGGAATGAACAATGCAGTATTTACATATACCCCAGTAGACGACGATACTGTAAGATGTGTTCTTAATTCTTCGGATACTGTATGCATTACAAATAATCCGGCGATGTCGAACGAGATCATTATGACTATCAATCCCAAGTTACCGGTATCCATATCGATCTCAACCACAGAAAATCCGATTTGTGAAGGCGACGCGGTGACATTTACTGCATTCACGACGAACAAAGGAATGCTGCCGGTTTATCAATGGTTTGTAAACAGCACACCGGTCGGCACGAATGATTCAACCTACACGTATATTCCATCAGCCGGTGATCAGGTTTATTGTTTGTTGACGTCAAGCGAATTATGCACGGCCAACAATCCGGCAACCAGTGATACGGTTACCATGAGTGGTAATCCTTTATAGCCCGTTTCCATCTCCATCACCGCCGGTGTCAATCCCATTTGCGAAGGATTGCCCATAACCTTTACAGTTACCGCAATAAACGGAGGCACATCTCCTGGTTACCAATGGAAGGTCAATGGAATAAATGAAGGCACAAACTCCCCCTTTTTTACTTATGTGCCAGGTGCCAACTGTCAGGTTTCATGTATACTCACCTCCTCCGAACCCTGCACAACGAGTAATCCAGCCACCAGCAACGAAGTATCGATTACTGTTGTTGAAAGCCCGAAAGTCACCTTCACCCCCTGTTTCGACACCATCACCACCATCAACGCCAAACCCATCCGGCTCAGGGGCGGAATTCCGCTGGGAGGGATCTATAGCGGACCAGGTGTGACAGGTTCGACAGGCGGGACAGGTTGGACGTTTGATCCTGCGTTAGCAGGAGCGGGAATTCATGTAATCACCTACAACTACATCAATGAAGCTGGTTGCCAGGGTTCTTCAAAAATTTCTGTTTTCAATTTTCAATTTTCAATTGCAACGACAGCCTCACCGATATCCGCGACAGCCAAAAATATCCTACCGTTTTAATCGGCGCGCAATGCTGGATGGCGGAAGGTTTATACTTCGGAACCGAAATTTCATATTCTATTCCTCAACGTGATAATTGTATCCCCGAAAAATACCTGCAGCCCCCTTCCAGCCTCCCCCACCCGGGGGAGGGGAGTGTTTATCAATGGGATGAAGTGATGCAATATGTCGAAACCCCCGGCTTGCAGGGGTTATGCCCGCCTGGCTGGCATGTTCCTACAGAAGCTGACTGGAACCAATTGTTTTCCTTTTACCAGAACAACGCTTTCGCCGGTTCTCCTTTGAAATATACCGGCTATTCGGGGTTCAATGCCTCGCTGACTGGGGCTGGCTTCTTTAACAGTGACTGGTTCTTTCCGGATTTCGCCGCCTACTTCTGGTCATCGACTTCGCACGGACCGTGGAAAGCCTGGTCGCATGGCTTAAACGAATACAACTACTCAGTGTCGTTTTATCCGGCCTTTCGGGCAAATGCGTTCAGTGTTCGTTGCTTGAGGGATTATTGATCAGGCTAATCTATTTCACCATTAAGTAATGGAACGCTGATAACACGGATTATCACTGATTAACGCAGATTAACTATTTACTTTGAAATGGTTTATTCGTATAAATCCTTCAGCTCCAGCTTTTCAATCCGTGCACGGATGGCGGTCTGGGTGCGTCCAAGCCGGTTGGCAATGGTCTTTTTTTTTGTGTGTGTTCGCAATAAAGAACCGTCAGTTGATCGTCTTCTTCAATACTCCACAGTTTTCCGGTATTTTTCGGAACGTTCCCGGATGAAGAATCCATTTGCCCGAACTTTCGGAATACTTTTTCGCAGGGCATATTTTCAACCATACCGGTATGAACAAAATCCCGTTCATCCCGTTTAGGGATTACATTAACCCTTGAGCGGGGCATCAATTCCTCCGGAATATTCAGGATGTTCCTGGTTCGTGTGACGGCCACATAGAGCAAATTAATCTCTTCAGCTAGTTTATCTTTAACCAGATGAAATTTTTTCAGGTAAAAATCGTGGGTGATGTCTATTTCCGCTCTATCCATTTTGGCGAAAAGCAATCGGGTTTATTTCTGGATCTCTTCCTGAAAATTCAGGGCAAAATGACGGGCCTTTTCATCAGAAAGGTATTGGGCATAATCCAGTTCCTGAACCTTTTGTCTGTCGCTGTTACAGAACAGGGTAAGGTTCCTGATGATATGACTGGCCAGGATAAACCCGGTCTGTGGGCGTTTGAATCCCTTCAGATCAAGAATATCAACAATCTCATGGGTTTTATAGCCGCCATTATTTCTAACTTTGTACCAACTGCCCGGTACGATAATTTGATACATTGAATCTCTCTGTAAAAACAGACATTCTTCTGTTACCAGGTCAGATATTGATCGCGGAGGGAACCTGATTTATCAAAAACCATCGTGAAATAATACCTTCCAGCTCTTCGGGACCTGGAAGTTCCTTACCGGTTTTTTTACCTGAATAACTCGTTCAATTCCTCCCGGGTCAGATCCTTTAACGTGTTGCCTGATGGGATAAATGTATCCGACAATTTTTGCTTTCGTTGCTGCAGCTTCAACATCTTCTCTTCGATCGTGTTTTCTGTGATGAATTTGTAGGCGATCACTTTATTATCCTGACCGATCCTGTGCGCCCGGTTGATAGCTTGCAGTTCTGCAGCGGGGTTCCACCAGGGATCGAGCATCATCACGTAGGAGGCTTCGGTTAGGTTCAGTCCGATGCCTCCAGCCTTAAGCGAAATCAAGAAGAACCGGCTTCCGTAGTGCTCCCGGAACTCCCGGATGATCCGGTCGCGGTGCACCGAAGCGCCGGTAAGGATCGAAAAGGGGAGCAGATCCTGTTCAAACCGTTGGGCAAACAGATGCAGATGCTTTACAAACGATGAGAATATCAACACTTTATGCCCCTCCTCCCGAAGCACTTCCAGGTGGCTCAGCACTTCGTCAAATTTCCCACTGCTTCCGGTAAACCCCGGATCCACCAAAGCCGGATGGTTAGCGAGCTGTCGCAAACGGATCAATGCCCTGAGAACCATCAGGTTGGTTGTCCCGCTATCACCGCTCTCAAGTTGCTGCAGCACCTCGTTCCTGACCGCCGACCGCTCCTGTTCGTACCTGGATTCCTGATCGGGTGTCATCGCACAAATCCGCTCCTCGAGGATCAGCGGCGGAAGATCCCGTTCCACCTCCTGTTTGGTGCGGCGCAGGATAAACGGGGCAATCATACGTTTCAGTCTGACAGTCACTTCATCATTTTCAGAAACGACTTCCTCTCCGGATGCTGTTCCGTTCTCATCACCGGCTTTGTTCCGGCCAGTGATCCCGGAATTTTTTCCGATCCTTTTTTCAAGCTGAAGGTATCTTTTTTTGAAGGCAGCCAACGAACCCAGCATCCCCGGGTTCAGAAACTCCATCTGTGACCAGAGATCCGTGAGGCTGTTCTCGATAGGGGTTCCGGTAAGTACCAACCGGTGAGTTGCCTGCAGGGAGCGGGCCGCCTGGGAGGTTTGGGCATCAGGGTTCTTGATGAACTGTCCCTCATCGAGAATCACATAGTGAAACGGGTAAGCCGAAAGCCTGTCGATGTCGCTGCGCATCGTCCCGTAGGTGGTCAGCACCAGATCCACCCCATCAAAAAAGCCGGCGTTGGTCGCCCGTTGAGGTCCGGTATGCTGCCAAACCCTCAGTGACGGGGCAAACCGGTTCAGTTCGTGCACCCAGTTGTGGATCAGGGAAGCTGGCATCACCACAAGGGATGCCTTGCAGAACCGCGCATCGACCGTCAATATAACGGCGATGGCCTGGATGGTTTTTCCTAATCCCATGTCATCGGCCAGACAGCCACCGAAGCGGTGTTCGGCCAGAAATTGCATCCAACGGTAGCCCTCCTCCTGGTAGGGGCGCAAGGTAGCCTGCAGGGCATCAGGAACCGGGAACTCATCCGGAACCCCATTCTTAAGCTCTCCGAGTAACTGGCGGGCATCCGCAGAGGCGGGAAGATCCAGCGCCCGGATCAGGGAAAAATGGCGCAACGGGATCCGTAGCTTCTCCCCTTCGCGAACCGAATACCAGAGCAGGTCGGTAAACCGGGTGAACCATTCGGCCGGGAGGACGGCGATTTCGCCTCCGGGTAGCGGAAACTCCCGGATCCCCTCTAGTAGATAATGGCGAAGGTTGGTAAAGGGGATAGCTACCGTGCCGAACCACACCGTGGCGCTGATGTCGAACCAATCTTCGCCCGGTTCCACCCGAAAGGAGGAGGTGATCGCACCGGTAAAATAGGATGCCGGTAACCGGCTGGAGTCAACCATGATATCATTTCTGCTTAGGATAATGGCAAACAGGTTCAGCCACTCCAGCAGCTCCAGCAGCGAAAGCTTTCCCTCCGACCGGCTTCCGGGGAGGGAACAGGAACTCTCCGATTCCCGTTTCAGTCCCAGTCGCAACAAGTGCCCCATCTGTCGTTTCTCTTCCGGGAAGTCACGTTCGGTGCGCCGGATGCCGATCTCCTCCCCCTCCATCGCCAGGGTGGTGAACACCGGTTGCGGTTTCCCGGCCAGGATGCGATGTTCGCCGTACCGGAACCACACCACCAGCACGCCCCGACCTTCCCAGTTGAGTTCGGGGGCAAGCTCCATGCGGCAGGGATGGGGAATGGTCTCAACAGAAAATCCTTCGGCTTTCACCTGACCGGTTCTGGTCATCTTCAGGATAAATTTCCGGAAGTACTCTTTCTCGGCGGATGCCGGGATGAGCAATTCAGTTTTGGAAAGAAAGGGCTGCAGCTTTTTTCCGTCGAATCCATTGGGAAACCGGATCATCAGGGTTCCCGGCGGACGGCTGACAAGCAACCGGCAGGGATCATTGGTGATTATCGTTATTCCCGGGTCGCGGAGGCTCAATGGTTGATCCTCCAGTTTTACCTCCAGCCGGTAACGGGTTTGGGTCTCTTCACGCGAAAAGTGGAACCAGGGAATCGCTTCCGGTTTGATCAGGGCAATGTGCTGGTCGGGATAGAGATTGGCGCCGTCTCCGGCCCGGTATAAAGGAATCTCTTCCCGGATGCCTTCGGTAAGGATCGCATCCAGTTGCCGGTCGATAAAGGGCCGGATGAACCCGATGAGACGCTTTTCGTCGGGTTTCTTCACGAAAGCCGCTACCGTAATTCCTTTGGGGGCAAACCGACGGGTGAGTTCCTGATCGCTGAAGGAGGCGGTCAGTTCCAGAATCCTCCGGATTCCCTCTGTAAGCTCTAAGCCGGCAGTTTCGGCCACTCCCGGAATAAAACGTTCTGTCTGCCGTTTTCCGGAAGGGTCAGGTTCGGCTGCCAGTGAAGGCCTGATCATCCAGCCAAACGTTCGGTGTGTATAGAGCAAAAGGATGAATTCCACGGAGAAAACCTTATCATTCAGACCTTCCAGGTTTCGAAAACCTGGAAGGTCTTTGGGAGGTAAAAATACGGAAAAAGAAATTTCCCTCACAGTATATTTTCCAACATATGAAACATTACTTTTGTAATAATAAAATAATACTTATTTAATAGGTAGACAATAGATAGATGTGCCGCATACAACAAGAAATTCCTAAGGGTTCAGGTTTTAACTATATTGACTATGGCCCTGGTCAAAGAATAGCTTTGGAAAGTCCTCTGAATTCTCCTACAACACTTGTCAAATTCTTTCCTTTGTCAAAAAACAGTGTTGATGCTCTGGAAAAACACTATCTGTATGGCTCTCATCCTCTGGAATTAAATGATCCTTTTGATTCATTACGATGGATGTTTGGGAAGGACTTCTCAAAATGGATGTTCTTCTTTCAAAAAATTGGTATTATCTCATTTTGCCACCCTGAAAATTCCTCGAATATATTAATGTGGGCGCATTATTGCAACAATCAGGGTTTTACAATAGAATTTGATCTTGCCAGCTTTTCATTTTATCATCATGGTCCATTCCCGATGAACTACCAAACACGAATTCCCCAAGATATCTCTTATGAATCTGAACTTATCCGTGCTTTCTTCTTTTTAACGCTCAAGTATAAACTATGGAAATATGAAAATGAATGGAGAATATTTCCAGAAAACGAAGGAATTCTTAAATGCCCAAAAATCAAGGAAAGCGACTATCCTGATATACAATTCTTAGATCGTAGATTTACCTATGATCCAAGTTGTATAAAGGAAGTTACTTTGGGATACAGATTTACCTTTGATGAATGCAACGTTTTAGACAGAAAAAATAAGATTATCTCTATTAATACGTCAAATCCTTTCAAAACTTCGATCCTTAATGCTATTCTTGAAAAAAATTATCCGACTTCCTTGATTGATAGTAATCCCGGTTTTGAATTTGCCTTGGAGAAAAAACCTGTTGAGATTTCGAAGATTTCGGAACTGGAATACAGGTTCAACTTTCTATGATTCCCTTATCCATTTGCTTGGAAAAAGCTAAAACTTTCAAGAACTAAAATTCTCTCAGTTTCATAACCGATAGCCTGGGTTAGCGGATATCCTCATTTGCTCTAATAAATATTTTGTCTAATGCTAACTTTATTAAGCTGATTTACATTTATTTACAAAATTTTTCTTTAATAATCTCTAATAATGTTCTAATACTTTGACACTGATTATTAAAGGGTATTTGTTCATAGGAAACCTTGTTTGCTGTTGTATGTACATTTCAGGGATAAACCTTACCTGTATTCTGATTCGCTGATAAGTGGTGTAAGCAGCGCTCAAGTGTTCCAAAACACGGAAGTCCCGATGCTCGAAGAAGATTGAAATCGAGAAGCCTTGTCAAAGGAAGCTGGTCAAGGGTTGGTTTATACCGTTTATTCCCCGGATAAAACCTGCTTATTATCCCTTTTGCATCCCTGAATTCCTCCGGATTTCCCTCGAAATTAACATCATCAGAGATTCGAACTCCTCCTGCGCCTTGTTCATGCATGATAGTCATCCCAGCAAAAAGGTGCAATCCAGGTAGAAACAGTGTTTCAAATTCCCGGTACATGATCAGATAGGCCACAGGAAAAGGAGGCGCTAATGAACGAATAAAATCCGTTCTTTCTTTTACAATCTCAGCGGGACAATGATCTTCATCATCTCTGATGATCAATAACCCATCTGCATTTGATTTTGTTCTAATCAAATCAACAGCACGTTGGATACCCTTATTGACATTCAGATTGGGTAATCTTTTCCCTGTATCAATTGGGATAAAGGGAAGCGCTAAGTCTGCCCATAAACGGGTAACCAGATTGGATGCCGCTCTTGCATCACCATATCCTTCAACAAACAAAAAAATCATGGAAATTCAATGCTTGTTTGTTCTCCTTGCAGCCCTTCTATACGATGAAGTTCGCCTAATGAAAACAGTCCGTTTTTAACTGCATTTATCTGGTCTTTCTCCATTTTTTTAACACTCGTTATACCTTTCCCCCTGCGAACCACCCTGATATTCTCTGAATCGTTAATACAATCGAGTAATTCCGGACTATGTGTCGTAATCAGGATCTGAGAATGATCTTTTGCCTGATTGAAAAAATCCATCAAAAGTGGGATAGCTCCAGGATGAATGGTCAGCTCTGGTTCCTCTATTCCTACAACTGATAACGGAGGAGTTTGCACCAATGCGGATATAATCCCTGCTATTCGCAACGTACCATCCGATTCCTGTGATGAATCGAACCATTTTGCTTTGTTGCTTTGTCCGGTTGTTCCATGCTTGAACTTTGCAATCAGGTATCCGCTAATTTGCTTGATATCTATATCATCAATGTCGTCTGTTAATTGGCTCAGTGCAGGAATAAGATCTGGTTTCCATGTGTCAGCAGGTTGATCTTTGAGGATGGAAAGCCAGTTTAATCCATTTTCATTCATTGGCTTATTCGGATCGTATCCTTGAGGTCTTCGGAGATTTTCCGGCGAAATGTTGTATATTTCCATATTCCTCATGGAGTCTACCAGCGGTTTAAACCGGTCATCCCCTGCAATCAGAGGCAATGCAAGGTTTGTTGGAGAAATGGTTGGTTTTAGCCCATCAGGCCCCTGTATCCATTTTTGATTATTCACTAAATAGAAAAAAGTATCTTCAGGGGTCTTTATATTGGCCATCTCATTTTTTACGATATAATCATAGTTTTTATCACTCGCTATTTCAAAGCTATAGGAGCCCGAAAAACTGTTTTCAACCAGTTCCAGTTCAAGATGAATGTTCAATGGTTTTCCTGAACTCCATCTTCGAACAGCTTTGATACCATTCCGTTTAGTCAGCGCGCCATCGAGTCCCATTCGCATAATATCAGAGATAAACCGGATGATATCTACCACGTTTGATTTTCCGGAACCGTTCTGTCCGACAAAAACCGTCATCCGGTCAAAATCAATCACGGTTGCCGGACCAAGGCTTCGATAGTTGGATACCTTTATTTTTGTAATCATCTGTCTATTTTTTACAAAATTAACGAATCTCTTATTTTCTGATCATTATATCTTACTACCTGCTCCTTGACTGAATGACATTGTCACGCTGGGAAAGACTATATGAGAAAGCGCCGAAACCTTCCTGCCAATGGAATGCGGCTTTGCAAAACCGGTGTTCTTTGATAAACTGATTCGAAGATTTTTTTTGCCAACCAATATTTGCGATAGGTTTTTGAATCAGTGTGTTCCAAAATTCCCTCCTGAACCATCTTGTACATGCAGTGACGAATTTCTTTCAATGATACTTTCACTTTAAGTTATCGTTTATCTGGTGGATAAAAAAGTTGTATGAAGGTAGTTCAAAAAGAGGTGAAAAATCCTCCATGAAATGCGGAATTAGTTGAATGCAGTGGCCGACATCTAATTTTTTCAGACGACGGCCACTTAGATTACTAGCCTCCTTAATCAAATCCTGTAACAATTTTTTAGGATTAGATAAATCTTCAAGAACTCCTTTCCTGGGTAACTCCAATTTACTTTTTGACCCAGGATTACCTGCAGCAGATTTTATGGCTGATTGATCAAGCAATAACCATGCTTCCGTCATCCTGACAGGAATTAGTTTAACATGATTTCTGTCTTTCCAACCGACACTATTACACTTGTCCAATGCACGCTCAATTTCCTGGACTCTTTTTTGAAGTGGTTCTCTTTCCGCATCCCTGTGAATAAAGATAAGATCAGGATTATAAAGATCTACTGCACAATCAATTTTCTCATGTAAAAATCGGGTTGGACGATTATACCGGGACAAATCCGCTCTTTTCCCTTGAGGGGATTTGTATTTAGAATACTTCATCAATGCATCATCAATTATCGGAAGCAGAGCCGAATCTGAAGTGCCGTCAGAGATTAAAATATATTGGAGATCCATTAACTTTCTATTTGTCTGAGAACAAACTCAATTGTGACAATTCATCCCGGTCAATAACTCTTTTTTTCTCCAGGGTTTTTCCCCTTTTACTGGAATTTTTTATATACGGATTTAAATAAACCAGTAGATCTCCTTTTGAAATGGTTTTACTGGTTGAAGGTTCTATATCTCTCCAGGTTCTGCTCAAATGCTTTAAGGATAGGGATTTTCCTTTATGAAATCTTTCAAGATCAGCCATCAATAAACAATCTTCTTTAATTTCAGCAACCACTAATGGAGAATGAGTATTTACAATGACCTGACGTAATGGATTGTCAGCATCAACAGGGAACTCGATATCACAGGCAATATCTTGTAAAAGTTTCAGCATTGCTGGAATTCTTTCAGGATGAATCCCATTTTCAGGTTCTTCAAGGCAAATCAAACCGCTTACCTGTGGATCTGATTCAATTATGGATAATGCAATAAACCGTAATGTACCATCTGATAATGATCTGGCTGGGAATGAGGGTCCGGTTTTACCTTTGACTAATAAAGTCAACAATCCTCTTTTCTCATCTTTATCCACATCAACTGTAAAAACATCATCAATCAATTGGGACAATCTATTACCTATTTGTGCTTTGACATCAGATTTGATTGCTCGATCATGAAGTAATCGAAAAAGAGTGGCTGGCAAGTGATCCCCATTTGCTGAAACTTCATTCAATTCAGTAAGCATTGTATCATCGGTACTCCTTAGCGCCGAAGGTTCTAATTGAAGTATTCTCCAGGATTCCATCTCCTTTTTTGCTAACAACATTGTCGGATACTCAATGGCTGTAGCGGAGGATAAAATTGTTCGTGGTAGTTTGTCAATCTGCAATCGTTTTTTTCTGCCTCCCTCTGTTTGATCCTGACTTATTGCTACAATTTTTTCATCAGGGAGTGTCTGAATAAAGGGTGTTGCATTCTGTCTTCTTCCTGCCAGGACACTTTCAATCCATTCATTAGTCGCATTCAATCTTTTTAAAGCGGGTTTGATTTCAGTTTTTTTTATCGGAATCAAATCCTCCCTGAGAATTTCAAGTGACCCATTGCCCCCATTCTCCTGCATTCTCATTCCGAGCGCCAAATGATATCGCAATGAAGTTGTTGTGGCTTTAGCTGGTTGTCCTAGATGGTCGAATCCAGATAGGGGAATAATCATATCTACTTCGAATTCCATAAGATTCGCGTATTTATCTCCATCATGATAAAAAAGATTTCTTAAATCAGATGCAGATCTTTTCCTGTTTTTTTCATCCCGTACCTGCAAAGCAGCATCTACCAGCGTATTATCCTTATTAGCCAGAGCGCTGAGGAACCGAATCGCATCGAAAAGGTTTGACTTTCCAACTCCATTGGCGCCAGCAATACAGGTAAACGGGCCAAATGAAATGTCAATTTCCCTGATATTCTTGAATCCCTTGATTTTCAACCTTATGATCATACCTGTGATTTTTTACAAATTTATGAATTAATGCTGTACTCTTCTCGTTTTCAGTTGCTTCATCTGCTCCCCGCCTTATCCAACCCCTCAATGATCCTCACCGCCTCCACCTCTTTCATTTTTTCCATCGCTAAGCTGACCGGATGCGCCGGATCAGATAATTCCTTGTAAACGCGCTCTATAATTGCCAGATTTTCAGTTTCATCTCCTTCAACCAACGCCGGTAGGTTCATTAGATGTTGAATGACACCAGAATCGGCAGAGTGAATCTGAGAGGGGAGGTACATCTCATAGACAATGGAATCGATTAGATTTTCGAAAAACAAAATATCTGCCGAAGTATTCTTATTATCTACATATAATCTGTAATTAACAAGGGTTGAAATCTCTTTATTTGAAATCCGAGGGACTAATAACTTGCCTAATGACCTTGCTTGAATTTCAGAGAAAACGGTTTTAGTCGATTTGAATTTATTCTTGTAATAATAATTCAGAAGCTTCGAGTTTAGTACTCCTAATAAAAATTTTAAATCAACATCGTGATTTTTGACATTTATAACGACTATCGTATTAAGAGCAAAATATTTCTGATCATCATATGCAAAAATTAGACTTGATGATACTCTCCTAAATAAAAGCTTTTCGTTTGTTTCGAAAATATCCTTACGCTTACATGAGTGAATTCTATTAACATTATAATCCAAATATATACCATCCCATTCTATTCTGTATTTATTTATATTTCTCCCATCTATAAGTCGATAATAATTTCCAGAAGTATTTTCGTATCTTAAACATAAATTCTTATCCCCTTTTAATGCTATTGCTTGATTTATCTTGCATATCGAGTCCAAGAAGACAAATTCATTGATTTCTATTGATTCAATAACACAGTTTTTTGAAAGCTTGAAACTAAAATTTGGGGATTTTGAATGCTTAGAGAAGTCAATATCATCAATCTTCTCGAGAATATCATTATTTTGTAAAAAGATAGCAGTTCCTTTTTTTTTCTGTGTCTTTATGCATTGGATAGTAATATTTTCGACAATAGCATTTTCAAATTGAAGTGATGGAAAGTGGATAATTTGTCTGATAAATGTGTGATCTAACAAATATTTCCTGGTCTCTCGATAATATTCTTGAGTTAATAATGTATTAGGAATAATATAAACAAAATTACCCTCATTTGTCAGTAAGTTAAGAGCTTCATGAATAAAAAAAATGAAAGTATTTAACCTTCCACCAGATGTTTCATATTTCGACTTCAAATAGTTTTTTACCCATAAATCTGCTGTTTCATCTTTGGATATCTGATGATACGGTGGATTCCCTATCACAATATCAAACCCATTTTTCACCTGTGGGAAGAAGTATTTTGGTTCTAAGAAGGCTACCGATTCCTGTTTGAAAAGATTGGGAAAGGTGTTCCAGCGGTCGAGGTCCCCCTGATAGGATTCCTGCTGCTCCTTCATCTTCTTCAGCTTTGCTCCGGTTGCTGAGTTGCTTTCCTGTCTGATCTTATTGATCCATTGGTTAATGACCAATTTATTGGCATCTACAATTTTACCGATCAATTTTTCAATTTTCTTCCGGAGTTTCGCCTTTTCTTCAAATGTGGCAGAAAAGTAATCATTTGTGGCGGCTTCAAACTGAGATACCGCATCCCTGGCATACGCATCAATGGCCTTGTTTGACGGGGCAGATATCAGGGTATTGGCCGATACGATCTTGAAATCGAGATTGGGCAATGGCTCAAATCCCCGGTTGGGTTCTCCGGGTTGTTCATGC
>JAFGNY010000044.1 GCA_016926765.1 Bacteroidales bacterium
GTGATTGTAAAAAACGTGTGGAATGAAAAAGAGATTACTGAGTTTCAGGTATGCGTTTCAGGGGCTTTTCCATTTATTCAGGGGGCAGCCCAATGCATGGATTCATTTGATCGCTGCGATTGGCGTGATCATTGCAGGCTTCCTTTGTGGTCTTTCAGTCACAGAATGGGGATTTATCATTTTCGCTATTGGGATGGTTTTCGCTGCGGAACTTTTTAATTCTGCCATTGAAGAACTCGTTAACAAAATATCACCTGAGCATGATCTTGTTGCAGGTAAGATCAAGGATCTGGCTGCAGGAGCTGTCCTTGTCGCCGCGATCTCTGCAGCCATTCTCGGATTGCTTATTTTTCTTCCAAAACTTATTGTACATTGAATTCCAATTATTTCTTCCATTTCATGCGAGTATACGATGATTCTGATTTCTGACAGCGGCTCAACCAAAACCTTATGGGCTCTCATCCAGGATGGGAAACAAGAAAAAATGATCCAGACTCAGGGACTAAATCCATACTTCACACCTCCTGAAATGATGCAGGACATAATTCACAATGAATTAATCCACAAGATTTTAAGTGATAATATTACCCAAATTTATTTTTATGGAGCAGGGTGTTCGACCGACAAAAACAACAACCTGATCCGGAATCAACTACACCATTTTTTCAGAGAAGCTCACATTGAAGTTTTTCACGATATTTTGGGAGCAGGTCGCGCACTTTTCGGAAGGAAACAAGGCATTGCATGCATTCTGGGGACCGGTTGCAACTCCTGTTTTTTCGATGGGAAAGATGTATTCCCTCGAATTCCGTCTCTCGGGTACCTTTATGGTGATGAGGGAGCCGGCTCTTATCTAGGGAAAGAATTCCTTGGAAAGTACCTTAAAAATGAACTTCCGGAACAGATTAAAACCGCGTTTGACAACAAGTATCATTACACATTGGAAGACATCCTTAATTCACTTTACAACAAACCTTTTCCAAACAGGTTTTTAGCTGCTTTCAGCCTCTTTCTGAAGGATCACATTGAAGATCAATATATCCATGATCTGATTTATTTCTCCTTCCTTGAATTCATTCAAACACACATCATCAAGTATGACCATTACACCTCTTTACCCATTGGCTTCATCGGGTCAATCGCCTATCAATATCAGGGTATTCTTCATGAAGCAGCGCAATCACATTCGTTAGTTCCGGAAAAAATCCTGCAAACGCCGTTAGAAGGGTTGGTGGAGTACCATGCCAGTGGGCAGTAGGCAGTGGGTAGTGGGCAGTAGGCAGTTGCAGATTTTACATTTTACATTTTGCATTTATAAAACTCTTGATTTCTTCCAACCCGTCCGGCTCAAACCATCGAATTTCCGGATCCTTTTTCAGCCAGGTCAGTTGCCGTTTTGCATACCGCCGGGTGTTTGTTTTAATTTTTTCGACAGCTTCGTCCAGGGTATAGTATCCTTCCAAAAAAGAGAATAACTCTTTATAGCCTACCGTATTAAGTGCGTTCAGGTGTTTGCATCCAATCAACGACGCTACTTCATCCAGCAAGCCCTGGTCCATCATTTGATCAACGCGTTGATTAATCCGTTTATACAGGGTTTCCCTATTCATCGAAAGTCCGATTTTAATTACCTTGAAAGGCCGTTGGATGGATTTCCCTTTCCGTAATAATGAATAAGGGATTCCGGTAGCCAGGCATACTTCCAGTGCCCGAAGTAACCGTTTTGGGTTTGCCCTGTCCATTTTCATGTAATAGGCAGGATCCAACCTTTTCAATTCGGATAGCAGTACATCCACACCATCTCTGAAGAGCTTCTCTTTCAATTCAAGGCGAATTTCCGGATCAGGATCCGGGAGATCGTCCATTCCATGTGTGACAGCATGAATGTAAAGACCTGATCCTCCAACCATTACTACTTTGTCGTTCGACTGAAAAAGCTGATCACACAAATTAAGGCTATCGGTTTCAAACCTATAAGCATTGTACGAATCCATCACTGAGAGAAATCCGATCAGATGGTGAGGGACTGTCGACAGCTCTTCATGTGAAGGCTTTGCCACGCCAATGTTCAACTCGTTGTAAAACTGGCGTGAGTCACAGGAAATAATCTCCGAGGAATAACTTTCAGCCAACTGGATGGCAAGGCGGGTTTTTCCAACTGCCGTAGGGCCGGTGATAACGATCAGGGATGGCATGCATCAGTCATCGTCAATTTCGTCGCTGAACTTAGCGTATTTTATTTCGATATTTTCGATGTTGTCATAATCTTCGAGATGCTCCATTCCATCACTAAAGTCCTCCTTTTCATCTTCATCCTCTATTTCCTCTTCTTCATGAAAGATATCATCTGATTCAACTGCGTTGACGTTAGGTTTTTTACGTAATTTCGAGCCAGAAGGAGGCAATGGGATTTCAAGTTCCTTTTCTGTTTCGTCGAACAGAATATTGCTCAACTGATCTTCGATCTGGGCCAGTTCTGCCTCGTTTTCTTCTATCCCATCGAGTTTAGCAAGTGGATCTGTATCAGGGATTTCCTGTTTCAGCAATTCAGACTGAATCCGGATATCCTCCTCCTTCACCTCTGTAATGAATAATTCCGTCTTCTTTGGTAAATCTCCGACCCATTTCACACACTTCGGGTACAAACCTTCTTCGTCGGAATGCATGATTTTCAACAACTCAATAAGAAATGTAAAGGATTCCCAGCCTTGGTACTCAAAAATCATTCTCTGATGAGGATCTTCAATATAGTCTTTCAACTTTGAATCCTTCATCAGCTTCGGGATGATCGTGATATCAACTATTTCATCCATCTCTGCATCATATCGCCTTACTTTCTTTTCGATCCGGTAAAGAGTAATCTCCTTGCCTTTTTTGTATTTTTTATCTGTCAGATAAAAAGAGGCTTGCTGAGCCGGGATCAGTTCCGCAGATTCCAGGATAGTCTGGTAAAAATCGATGAATTTTTGCCCAGGTTGAATACAGATCTCCCTTAAAAACTCTTCATGCTCCTCTGACGAAATTTTAAAGCGATAGATTAACATGACTTATCCCTCCATATATAGTTCAAAGATACAGATTATTCCACTATTCGTTTCAATCCAAGTTTTTCACCCTGCGTCATCATAAACTCACGGGCGGCCTCGAATTCATTAGGAATTTCACCTTCAAGAATCGCTTCCCTGATGGCATCTTTTATCATTCCAACCTCTTTGGAAGGCGGGATACCAAAGGTCGTCATGATCAGTTCCCCGCTAACCGGAGGCTGCCAGTTACGAAGGCGGTCTTTTTCCTCAATTTCTTTCAGTTTTCTGCGTACGATGACGAAATTTTCCAGGTATTTTTTTACTTTCTCTGGATTTTTAGAAGTGATGTCTGCTTCGCAAAGACACATCAGATCATCCACCTCATCCCCGGCATCAAAGAGAAGCCGTCTGACGGCTGAATCGGTTACAATATCTTCTGCAAGGGCGATAGGTCTCAGGTGCAGCAACACCATCTTCTCCACATACTTCATCTTTTCGTTCATCGGCAGCCGTAACCTCCTAAAGATCCGGGGGACCATCCTGGCTCCTTTAAAATCATGGGCATGAAAAGTCCAGCCGGTACCTGGCACAAATTTTTTCGTGAGCGGTTTTGCAATATCGTGAAGGATAGCGGCCCAGCGAAGCCAAAGATTATCAGAGACTTCGGCAACATTGTCGAGGACTGTGAGGGTATGGAAGAAATTGTCTTTATGGCCGCGGCCATCAATGATCTCAGACCCTTTCAGGTCGACCATCTCCGGAAAGACCATGTTAAGGATCCCGGTTTCTTCCAATAAAACAAACCCGCGAGAAGGCTTAGGGGAAGCAACAATCAGATTGAGTTCATCCGCTATCCGTTCTTGTGAAACAATTTCCAGCCTCGAAGCATTTCTGGAGATCGCCTGATAGCAGGCTGGATCAATGATGAAATCAAGCTGCGTGGCAAACCGAATCGCCCTCATCATCCGGAGAGGATCGTCGGAGAAGGTGATATCCGGGTCGAGGGGCGTGCGGATCAGTTTTCGTTCCAGATCTTCCACTCCATGAAACGGGTCGACCAACCTGCCAAATGAATCGGGCCGGAGATCCAATGCCATCGCGTTGATGGTGAAATCCCTCCGGTTTTGGTCATCCTCCAGTGTGCCATCTTCAACCACCGGTTTCCGTGAGCTACTTCTGTAGGACTCCTTGCGTGCACCGACGAATTCAATTTTCCATCCATGGTAGCTAATCATCGCGGTTCCGAAGTTCCTGAAAAATTTCACCGGAATATTTTCTCCAAGCTTTTCAGCCACGGCATAGGCAAAGTCGATCCCACTTCCCAGAACGACAATATCGATATCCTGTTTATGGTCCCGTTTCAGTAAAAGGTCCCTTACAAAACCGCCAATCACAAATGCGGGTTGCCCAAGAGATTCGGAAACAGCTGAAATCACGCCAAAAACCGGATTGTTGAGAGAGGTAGTCATCCGGGCAAAGATACAAAATCCGATTTTGATGAAATCCTTTTGCGGGAAATTCTACTCGTTGTATCTTTGCCAGTTCAAACGTTTATTCTTCCACCTAAACCCATTCATTATGTCAAAAAGAACTATTGTTGCCATGCCCGGAGACGGCATAGGAAAAGTTGTTTTGAATGAAGCGATTCGTATTCTTGATGCCGTTGGTTTCGATGCCGAATATGTTCACGGAGATATTGGATGGGAGTTCTGGTGCACTGAAGGGAACCCTCTCCCTGACCGGACTCTCCGACTCCTTGAAGAGCACAAGATCGGACTTTTCGGAGCCATCACTTCGAAACCCAAAGACAAAGCTGCTGCTGAACTCGCCCCCGGGTTGAGAGATAAAGGGTATGTTTACTATAGTCCGATCGTAAGCATGCGTCAGCGATACGATCTGGATATCTGTATGAGACCCTGTAAAACATTTACGGGGAACCCATTGAATTTCATCCGTCGGGGATTTGGAGGGACGATTGAAGAACCCGAAATCGACACGATGATTTTCCGGCAAAATACCGAAGGGTTATATGGAGGAGTTGAATGGACCCATCCCTCAGATCAGGTCTATGATGCCTTGATGACCCATCCGAAATTCAAGCAAAATTTCGCATGGTGTCCCCGTCCTGAATTAGCTGTTTCGACACGAATCTTCACTAAAAAATATACGGAACGGATTGTCCGTGCAGCGTTTGAATACGCCAAATCAAAAGGGTTTGAATCCGTTACCGTTTGTGAGAAACCCAATGTGATTCGGGAGACTTCCGGAATGATGCTTAAAATTGCCCAAGATCTGGCAAAAACTGAATACCCCGGCATCTATGTCAACAATACAAATATCGATGCCCAGATGATGTGGCTCACAAAAAATCCCGAAATCTACAATGTCATCGTAGCTGGAAACATGTTCGGGGATATCGTGTCAGACGGCTTTGCGGGTTTGGTAGGCGGTTTGGGTTTCGCATGCAGCGCCAATATCGGCCCGGAAATTGCCGTTTTTGAACCTACTCATGGCTCTGCCCCCAAGTATGCAGAGATGAATCCCTCCATTGTCAACCCCATTGCTATGATCCTCTCTGCCTGCATGATGCTGGATCATATTGGCGAAACAGAGCTTTCGAACAAGATTCAGCATGCTGTTGCCGAAGTAATTCTGGAAGGGAAAGTTAAAACCTATGACATGATGAAACTTCCCGGCAAACAGGATGTGATTGAAAAAGGGGCAGCCACTACACAGCAAATGGCCGACGCAGTGATTTTTAAAATTAGAATGCAGGAATGAAGGAATGAAGGAATGCAGGAATACAAGAATGTATTGATACATTAAAACAGGAAAATATGACAAGCGAAATAATAAACCTCTGGCCTGAGCTGATGTGGATCGGGGATGAAGATCTCCGTGAAAAAACAGCCAAAACATGGCAGTTGGCATTGGAACAAAGCGTGTTGACCCCGGCCGATCTCGACCGGATTCCGTTTACACTGCTTGCCGGCCCTGATATGAAAGTTTCCTTTATGGCCCACAAGCGATGTGTGGTGCATGTTGCCCGGGAATCTGCCATCAAAATGACAGAGTTTTTCGGAAAAGACATGCCCATCGATATGGACGTACTGATTGCCGGCGCTATTCTGGCGGATGTCGGAAAGCTGCTTGAGTACGAACTGGATGAATCGGGAAAATCGTTTCAGGGACCCTATGGAAAATACCTAAGGCACCCCTTCTCCGGCGTATCGCTGGCTGAGAAATGCGGCGTTCCGCCGGCAGTCTGTCATATCATTGCCACCCATGCAGGAGAAGGGAATATGGTAAAACGGACGGTGGAAGCCTACATTGTACACCATGCTGATTTTATGACGTTTGAACCCTTCAGGGAGAGACTGAAATGAAGGACGAGAGAGGAGGGACGAAGGGTGAAGGACGAGAAACGAATGCAAGTTTGAAGTTAGAACATAGAGGTAAACGTGAATTAAATACTTGACGTATGACTATTATAGAGAAGATTATTGCTCAACATTCGGGACAGCCGGCCGTAAAGCCCGGGGACATTGTGGATGTGGTGATTGACACCCGTGCCGCCAGGGATTTTGGCGGAGCCAATGTGGTGAAAAACCTTCTGGATCACGGGCTGGATGTAGAGGATGTTTCTAAGACCGTCTTTACCTTTGACTGCAATCCGGGAGGATCGGATCAGAAATATGCTGCTAACCAGCATTTTTGTCGTCAATATGCCCGGGAGAAGGGGATTCCTGTCTATGATGTAAACGCAGGCGTTGGGACACACTTGGCGATAGATAAAGGGCTGGCATGGCCGGGAAGTACTTTCGTGTCCACTGATTCTCATGCGAATATCATGGGTGCCATTGCTTCCTTCGGACAGGGGATGGGTGATCAGGATATTGCAGCCGCCTGGGCCAAAGGTAAAGTATGGTTTAAAGTACCTGAATCGGTCCGGCTTAACCTGATTGGAAAGCGGCCCGTCAATATTACGGCCAAAGACATTGTACTAAATTTACTTTCGATTTTCGGCGCCAACAAACTACTTGGTTATTCTGTTGAGATTTACGGGGAGGAGATGGAACGACTGACGCTTGATGAACGGATTACCATTTCATCGATGGGGACAGAGATGGGAGCTATCATCGTGATCTTCCCGACAACACCCTCATTACTGGAAGAGCTGAAAGCTCAAACCGGCATCCTTTACGACCCTGTTCAGGCAGATGCTGATGCCCGTTACAAGCAGCACTTTGATATTGATATCAGCGGCTTTGTACCGATGGTTGCAAAGCCCGGCCATCCGCACGACGATAGTTCCGTTGAGTCGGTAAGGGGCGAGAAAATCGACTCCGGCTTTATCGGGAGTTGTACAAACGGTCGGATTGAGGATCTCCGGCTGGCATCCGGGATTCTGAAAGGGAGGAAAGTGGCTCCGGGAGTTGTTCTGAAAATTGTACCGGCCACGGATGATATCTGGAACCAGGCGTTGAATGAAGGTCTGATCCAGGTATTCAAGGATGCCGGAGCGCTGGTCTCCAATGCCGGTTGTGCCGGTTGTGCAGCCGGGCAGGTAGGTCAAAACGGACCGGGAGAGGTTACGATCTCTACCGGGAACAGAAATTTTGAAGGGAAGCAAGGCAAAGGATTTGTCTATCTTGCATCTCCGGCAGTTGTCGCCGCTTCTGCCGTGGCAGGATATATCACAACACCCGACAGCATTCCGGATAAGCCGGCCCTTTTTCAGTCGGCAGTGGGCAGGGAGCAGGTGGCAGTAAAAGGAGAAACATCGCTACATCCGGCATCCGGCATCCGGCATCCGGCATCGGGGGAAGAAAAACCTACAGTTGCTGAAGGAAAGGTTTGGATCATCAGCAAAGACGATATTGATACCGATATGATCTTCCATAACCGTTACCTGACTATCACCGATATCAGGGAAATGGGACAATACACCTTTGATAACCTCAAAGGATATGAAGATTTTGCGAAAAAGGCCAAACCGGGAGACATGGTGATCACCGGAAAGAATTTCGGCGCCGGGAGTTCGAGGCAACAAGCGGTTGACTGTTTTCTTTCATTGGGTATCTCCTGCATTCTGGCGGAGTCGTATGGTGCAATCTACGAACGAAATGCAATCAATGCGGCCCTGCCCATTCTTACCTATGATCCTTCCATCATTGAAAAACTTGATCTAAGGAATGGAGATTCCATCCGGGTAAATTTTAAATCAGGAGAAATTGTCAATCTGAAAAATATGAAATCGGAGAGCCTCAATAAATTTTACGATGCGCAAATGGCGATTTACCTGAACGGAGGACTGCTGTAGAATTTACGATTGATTCGTCCTTCGTCCTATGTCCTGCGGTGTTTCCAGCGGCGGTGGCTCCAAAGCCAGAATTCAGGTTTCGCCCGGATCTGTTCTTCAAGACGCTGCATGAATTTCCGTGTAATTTCCCCCGGTTCCGTTTCCGTAGGATTCGGCACCAGGAGTTCGATCATTACAGTGTAGTAACCGCGTTTTACTTTCTGAACATCAGCGAAAAAGACCGGATAATTATTCCTGATGGCATGTTTCTCCGTACCATGGAGAACCGCTGTATCATGATTTAAAAAAGGGACCCAAAATGCCAGTTTCAGGTTCATCGGACTCTGGTCTGCTACCATGATGAAAGCAGAGGGAGTTTTTTTCAGCTTACGGAACGTTTGACTGGTGTGGGATACGGATTCAAGGAGCATTCCCTCCTTGGCCCTGGTTTTCTGGATATATGAATCAATAAAAAGGTTTGAGAGCGGTTTATAGAAACCGACAGGCTTATGCTTTAAGAAAATCCCTGCTGCCAGGCTGCCCCATTCCCAGTTATTGAAGTGACCCAATACCGTTATCACACTCTGTTTTTTACTTAAATAAGGGTCAAGTATCTCAGGATTCAAGATAACGAAACGTTTCAGAATATCTTTTTTCCGTAGCGAAAACGCTTTGACCCCTTCAACGGAAATGTCGCAGAGATGCTTGTAAAAGTCCCGTGTGATTCGTTTGATCTCCTCTTCCGATTTTTCGGGAAATGAATCCCGCAGGTTTGTGACGACAACTTTCATCCTGTATTTCAGAAGATAAAGCAGGAAAAGGTATAAAAGATCAGAGACGCGGTAGAGGAACCAGAAGGATGTATTTCGGAAAAGGAGCAGGAAAAAGAGAAATAGGTAGTAGTAAAATCGGTTCATGGCCGCTCAATGGGAATGCAAAAGTAGTTAAAGTTTTCCGTTCCCATCAGGATCCTGTTTTCCGCAGAATTGCTTTTTGCCGGTCTGCTTTTGCAACCCTGTTGATAAAACTCCTGAATTCAGGATAATCCTCAACATTGAACCGGACTTTGTTCTGCTCAAAGCTCCGTGTATAGATCCATTGAAGTGAATCGAGAACAATCCTCATTGTGCATTTTCCGAATGGCGTATCGATAGAATCACCTGAAGGAAGAGCTTCCACGTGAAACCCTTGCGGCCACTTTACCAGGATGGAATCCATGTCAAGATAAGGATACCCGGTTAAAATGGGAGCCTGCCTCTCTTCGGTATTGACCGTTAATGCGTTCATCCTGTTCATCCTATTCACCGGGACAAACAGCCTCTCTCCGCTAACTGAAGCATACGATCTGGCTATCAATACGATACGTTCGCAGATGATCGGAATAGCATTACTGTCACAGGTATATGTCACTGATTTAATTGTGATATCAGGAATGCCAATACGTGAAGCCAGAGCCTTTTTCTGTTCCTCAATGCCTTTCCTGGCCAGATCGTAGACAATCTGGGATTGCAGTCCTGAATAATAGGTTGTCATTTCAATTTCAGCATCGCCTGAAAAACTTAGAGAGATGACTGTTTTCCGATTCAGTCGGTTCATGTCACAGGAGTAGACCGGTGTTCTTGCAATGACGCCATCTGTATCTGTCACAATAAGGACATGACGTTCATCCGTAAAGCTTCCCAGAAATCCAAACGGGATAGTCGGATCCGTACATTCCAGCCAGATGGTATCTCCTGACAATGGCACGCACAGGATCGCATGGTTAAACTGCATGGAAGGAAAATCGCACAAGATATCGGGAACACGGCTTCCGGCATTAACGAGTGTATAAAAAGAATTAATCCCTGCCCCTTGCAACAATGCTTTGGTATAATTCACCAGCGCTTTGCAGTCCCCATAACCCTGTTCATCCACAGTGGTAGCATCAAGCGGTTGCCAGCCTCCGATTCCCATCTGTATACTTACATATCGTTTACTTGACTGAAGGTAATGAAAGACAGCGCGGATCTGAGAAATCGTATCGGGGCACTGATCTGAAATCTGTTTCATCCTGTATTTCACGCTCTCGGGAAGTACGTCCCGATCCTTCAACAGGTAGTTGATCCACTTTCCCACATCATTCCAGGTAAGGAAATCTTCGGAGAATCCCCTATAATCAAGTTTGACCGGAGCTAAAAAAACGCCGGGAGTGCGTTCACTCAGGGAGGGAGCATAGGGTTCCCGGTGGAGAGCAGTCAGATTGTCAAGATGCCATGTGACCATCTTTGTATCCCCAACGATCTTTTCGCTATCCCTGCTAACAATGTTGACTGCATAATACCTGGGAAACAGGTTGAAAGGAGCTGATACGGTCAGTGACGCCGATTCAATCGCAACTCCATAACCATCCTGAGGAGTCCATTCGGGGTAGTGTGCCGGAGCTCCGCCAATAATATCGTATTCGAATTCAAATGTAACCGGATAGGTCCCATTATATACAGGAGTGTATATCTTGACACGGTCGGAAGAGTGCAATGTCCCTTCGGGAACAGCGCTCCGATCGGTAAAATCGGTTAGCCGGATTTTCTGGATCTCTTTTCCTTCCGCGTTGAAGATACCCCCACTGGCTCCCCCTATCCTTCTGAACTCATTGTAATAGAGGTAAACAGATGCATTGTCAAGAGCATCTTCATGCAGAATGGTAATCACGAGATGGTATCCTTTACGGATTGACTTAACAGAAGAGATCTCTACCATGGTTTCAGATAACCTGACAACCGCACCTGCTCCGATGGTTAATGCGTGTGGGATTGATGAAGCAGGATAAAATCCCTCTTCTGCAAAGGAAGTAACTGTCAGAGCCCCCATAAGGATCCAAGAGGAAACTAAGAACCTGAGAACATGATACCTGTTCATTCTCACAGTTTTTTCAATACAATTTGTTCCGAATGTTTTTCGACAATCCGCGCAAAAAGTTCCCTGAGTTTATCGTACTCAGATGGGACAAAAAGAGTCTTTTTAATATCGAGAAGGCTGTTAACCACAATCTTGTTATTTCCGATGATTGAGGCTGAAAAACGAAAAGTTCCGGCTTTCTCAGGCAGGGCAATAGCAATTGGTCCGGGCAACGATTCAACCTGGTACCCTTCAGGGATTTCATACGTGAAGGAATAAGCGTCTTTGATCGGAGCCCCGAAGTCGACAGGGTAATCTCGTTTCTCTTTTTTAAACGGATTACTGCTTTGGCCGAAAGTCAGTAAAACGTTGAAAAAAACAAGTCCTCCCTGGTTTTCAGCCACCTCATCAGATGCAAGGGTATAAACAATTTTAACCGGGGTTTCAAGGGAGTCGGGAGACTCAAATTCGATGCCGGTGATCTCCCAGTTTTTTCTCTGCTCCCTGAGCCATCTGGAGTACTCCTTCTCCCCTTCCGTGAAGAATCTTCCTCGGACCATCGCGCCATTGTATCCGGCTGATGAAACCGTCAGAATCCCGCTCATTCTGCCGGATGAATCCAGGTTCATTTCAGCGTAATACAGATCGCCGTTGGGTTCACTGGCTGAAAGATCAACCCACCTGAATCCCGGTTTTACGACCGTAAGTCCTTTCCCATTAAGGCACCGGTAGGAGATCAGTCCGAACGGGGTAAACTTTTCTGTGGCATCCAGCAGGTAATCTTTCCCGTTTACTGTTACGCAAGCAATCACATAGTTAAACCCATTGATCTCCGGATGATGCTCCTGGATAAAGCCGTTTTCCCTTGTACTTAAAATCACCGGAACTGCATTCAGTCCAATCTCGTCCATCAGCAACACCAGGTAGAGATTTACATCCGCTGAATTTCCCGCACCTTTAGATAGTGCAGCGCTGAGCCCTTCATCAGAATACTTTGTAAAAGCTCCATCCCACTTGATTACAGATCTCGTCGCTTCCAATGCCAATCGAGCCTGTTGAATTGGATCTGTTGTTGAATTCCTGATTTCTTCAGCTTGCTTTTTCACCAGGTTTTTTCGTTTCAACTGAGCTCCAAAGTCCTCGTCATTAAGAAGCTGTGTGATGACATCCTCCCATGACTCGGTAAAGTTGTGTTCGATCCCGCCGGGATACTTATATGAGTGCAGTTCATACTCAATTTCAGCCTGATAATTTTCAACTGACGTGGTGAAGGGTTCTTCCTTCATAGCCGGGATATTGGCTGCTGCCAACCGTTGTCTGTACTCTATAAAACTAATGGTGGTATTCTGAAATTCTGTTTTTTGCACGTATTTTGTTCCCGCATTTTGAGAAGTGGTCAACGTGATTGACTGGGGAGCAGATCCTGATTCATTCACTACAAACGGCACATAGCCGGTAGCGTTTCTGCTAAACTTATAATATTCGGGAATCCTCAGTTCGTATTCACTCCACAACACAGGGATGGAAAATTGAAACCTCCAATCCCTGATACGCTGCAGAAAAGGAGATTTGACCGTATACTTGATCTCAAAGACCGATCCCTCTTTCACACCCGGCAAGGAAATTTTCTTCTTTTTCCAATAGTCGTTCACATTTTCTTCAAATACCGATCCATTATCCAATTTCGTCTCCTCCACCTTTCCGTTGACCAGATTGTACGTCTTCCCTTTCAGAACAGTCACCTGTTCTGCTGCATGGCCGTCAGAATAGAGTGGTATACTCAATGTAGCCCAACCATATCCGTCACTCTTCAGTATCTTGATTCTGAGGTGCCGTTCGAAAATCAGTTCAAAACCTTTCGAGTCGCTATATTCAAAATAACTCTGACCGATATCGCAAAGAACTACAGCTTCTGCAGCTGAATCAATCGGGCATTGGGTCATGGTCAATTCATCATGATTCACCTTACCGAACTTCATCTCCTTGTTCTGTCCGAACATGGTTAACGAAACGGTAACAAACAGAAGGGAAATGATCCTTCCGAAAGGCTGTGCAGATAAGTTATTCATGGGTTAGGGTTAAATAAGGAATAGCAAGCTAAAATAAAAAAAGTTTGGCAAAAACTGTAATTTCGCAGAAAAATTAGTTCCGATGCTGATCATCCGACGCAACACCACAGATCCTTTTTTCAATATCGCTGCCGAAGAATACATTTTAAAACACTTTGACGAAGATACCTTTGCTCTTTGGAGGAATGATAAATCCATCATTGTCGGAAAACACCAGAACACCCTGGCCGAGATCAACCAGGAATATGTTCATATGAACAACATCAAGGTTGTCAGGAGGTTATCGGGTGGTGGAGCGGTATTTCATGACCTGGGTAATCTCAATTTCACCTTTACGCAAAGCTCCGTTTCCGAGAACCTGATCAATTTCCGGAAATACACACAGCCCATCCTGGATGTGTTGCAGTTAATGGGAGTGGATGCCCGGTTTGAGGGACGTAACGACCTTACGATCGATGGAAGAAAATTCTCCGGCAATGCCATGCATATATGGAAAAACAAGGTTCTTCATCATGGGACGTTACTATTCTCGTCGGAAATCCCCGATCTTTCAGCAGCTTTGAATGCCGACCCTTCCAAGTTTGCCGATAAATCTGTAAAATCGGTTCGAAGCAGGGTAACAAACATCCAGGAACATCTGAAAGAAGAGATGGGTGTGATGGAATTTGCCGACCGGATTGAGACATTTATTGTGAAACAAAATCCGGATGCCAGGCTTTACGAACTGACCGGGGAAGATATTCAGGAGATCCAAAAGCTCCGTGACGAAAAATATGCTACCTGGGAGTGGAATTTCGGGTACTCTCCGCGGTACAACTTCAGGAAAGTGACCCGTACAACCGGAAGCGGTACTATTGAGATCAACCTGGATGTTCATGACGGGGTCATTCAGCAGGTTAAATTCTTCGGTGATTATTTCGGCATCCTCGATTCAGAAGAGATAGAGAAGGCTCTTGCAGGTATCAGGCATCAGTATGATTCTGTTGCGGACGTGTTGGACTCGTTTGATTTGTCGAAATATTTTGCAAATTTGAATCGGGAAGAGTTTATCCCTGGATTTTTCTGAGAACCTGAATAGAAATAACATGCATCCAAGACTCTGGATTCTCATTATCCTCACCTTGTTTACCAGTTGCGGCTCTTCAACCTCCGGCGGCAAAGGAAAGAGTGCTGGGATCGATACGGGAAAGGCTTGCGAGAATGTCCGTTGCAGGAAGTCTCCGGGTTTTTCCTATGCCATTTATCTTCCGTCGACATACAGGCACGGAGTCTCTTTGCCATTATTTCTGGCTTTTGATCCGGAAGGCTCAGGGATCAGACCTGTAGATCTTTATAAAAATCTTGCCGAAAAATATGGATTTATCCTGATTGGTTCCAACGATTCACGAAATGGTCAGGATGCTCACCAGACAGAACAGATCCTGATTGCTTTACTCAATGAGTCAGCCAGCCGGTATGCAACTGATCCTGGCCGAATTTACTGCACCGGTTTTTCGGGTGGTTCGAGGGTTGCATCATTGGTTGCTTTTTTCAGGGGAGGTATCAAAGGGGTAACCGGTTGTGGCGCCGGTTTTCCTTCCATCTCGGCCCGCATCAGTAGTCCGGCAGATTATTATGGTCTGGTGGGGGACCAGGACTTCAATTACCTCGAGATGGTTGATCTCGCCAATCAATTCAGTAAGCAACCTCTTCGCAGCACCCTTCATATTTTTCACGGCACTCATGCCTGGCCTCCTCCCGAGGATTTCGAAGCCTCTGTTCGCTGGCATTGGAGTAATGCTATGAAAGACGGGATGATTCCCGAGGAACCATCCATGATGAGCGAGACAGAAAAAGAGGTACAGAAGAACCAGGGAGTTTTAAAGGCAATTGATTTAAGTGAACTGGAGAAAGAGAGGAAGAGACAACTTTTTTACTCCGAAGCTATGCAAGAGAAAACGGTTTCATGGTGGCGACAGGAGAAAGAAAAACTGGACCATCCTTCCAATCCTTCCGATAGTCTGCTGAACAAGCGACTTGTCAGCTACCTGGGGATCATTGCCTATACCTATTCAAATCAGGCACTTGCCACCAGGAACAAAGCGGAACTGGAGAGAATGATTGGAATTTACAGACAGATTGAGCCTGATAACAAGTATATCGCCACACTGAACGAAAAATTAGAACAACTCCCCTGATGGAGGATCCAAAACTGATGAAGGAATTATCTGTTCTCAATGAGAATCTGGAAGGTGATCTCCTGACGGATAATTCTACCTGCCTGTTTTATGCAACCGATGCATCTGCTTACAGGGAGGTCCCCCTGGCTGTTGCCAGACCCCGTGGTAAGGAGGACATCAAGAAGCTGATTCTTTTTGCACGTCAACACCATCTTTCCCTGATTCCCAGAGCTGCAGGCACTTCTTTAGCCGGACAGGTAGTTGGACCAGGCATCGTGGTGGATATCAGCCGTTACATGACGAAGATCCTGGAATTTAATGAGAAAGAACATTGGATCAGGGTGGAACCGGGAGTGATTTTGGATGAGCTGAATCAGTATGTTGCACCAGCAGGGCTCTTCTTCGGACCGGAAACATCTTCGTCAAGCCGGTGTATGGTTGGAGGAATGGTTGGGAATAACAGTTGCGGTTCTCATTCCATCCTATATGGCAGTACACGCGACCACCTGATTTCTGTCAACGTGCTTCTGAGTGACGGAAGTGAAGCGGAATTTGGTAATGTACCGTTGACAGAGGCCAAACAACGTTGCAAATTACCCACTCTGGAAGGGATGATTTACCAACAGTTGTTTACGATCCTTTCCGATCCCCTCAATCAGGAAACCATTCGGAGGGAATACCCGGATCCCTCCATTCACAGGAGAAATACCGGTTATGCGCTTGACCTGTTACTGGAGACAGAGCCGTTCACAAAGGACGAGGGACGAGGGACGAGAGATGAGGGACGAGGGACGAAGGCGCCACTAAATCTCTCGAAACTGATTGCCGGATCTGAGGGAACCCTGGCATTTATCACTGAAATCAAGCTGAATCTTGTTCCACTGCCTCCCAAAGAACAAGCGTTGGTATGTGTTCATTGTAACACCATTCAGGAATCCCTCCAGGCAAACCTGATTGCCTTGAAGTATCATCCCGGTTCGGTGGAACTGATGGATAAAGCCATCCTGGATTGTACGAAAGAAAATAGTATTCAGCGTAAAAACCGATTTTTCATTGAAGGGGATCCGGGGGTGATTCTTATCGTTGAGTTTTCAAAAAACAGCCGGGAAGAGATCCTCAAACTGACGACAAAAATGGAGACAGAGATGCGTGAGAAGGGCTACGGTTATGCTTTCCCGGTCATCTTTCAGCCAGACCTGAAGCGGGTATGGGCACTCCGGAAAGCCGGATTAGGGGTACTTTCCAACTATTCGGGCGACCGGAAACCAGTTTCAGTGACAGAGGATACGGCTGTGAAACCGGAAGCGCTTCCCGGGTATATCGAGGAATTTTCTCAATTGATGGAACGGCATGGGCTGAAGTGCGTTTACCATGCCCATGTTGGTTCGGGGGAACTTCATCTCCGGCCTGTTCTGAACCTGAAAGATCCGGAGGATGTGGAGTTGTTTCATACCATTGCTCATGAGACCGCGAAGCTTGTCAAGAAATACAACGGATCGCTTAGCGGGGAGCATGGCGACGGGCGTTTACGAGGGGAATTCATCCCACTGATGATTGGCGAAGAAAATTACCGGTTGATCAGGGAGATTAAGAAAACCTGGGATCCTCTCACTATTTTCAATCCGGGAAAAATCACGGATACGCCGAAGATGAATACCAATTTGCGTTATGA